>NZ_JBSGXB010000095.1:0-23414 GCF_053609185.1 Streptomyces sp. NPDC054956
ACTTCGCCCCGCGCAGCGGCAACCCGCCCTGGCCGCCGCCTCGTCGGCCAGGGCGGTCAGGTCCTCGATGGACATCGCCCCCGGCGGCAGCCCCTCCCGCGCGAAGATGTTCGCCGCGTGCCGCAACGTGTCGTTGACCGGCGTCGGAACCCCGTGCAGACGGCCCAGCAGGACGATCTCCCCGTTGAGGTAGTCCGCCTCCACGGACCCCGTCCCCCGCGCCAGGCTCTGCCAGGACGACCCGCCCCGCACCCCCGCCGGCTGCTCCACCTTCCCGTCACGCGCCTCCGCCTGCTCCGCGTCCGAGGCGTAGGAGATCCCGGCGGCCTCGAAGGCGGCCTTCGCCTCCCGGACCGCGCGCAGCATCAGCGCCGCCTTCGCCGGTTCCGGCTCGGGGCCGGTCGTCGCCTGGATCGCGTTGCTCAGATTGCCCAGCAGCTTCGCGTGCTTCCACCGCATGACGTCCTCGACGACCGGCGCCCCGAACCCGGACTTCTCCAGGTCGGCGGCGATCCGCCGGGCCTTCTCGTCGGCTCCCCCGGCGGCCTTCCCGATGTGCAGGATTCCGGTCAGCGGCGTGCACAGCGCGGAGACCACCCCGGGCTCCAGGAACGTCGCCGGGAGCCACACGCAGACCCCGTACACGCGCGCGAAGCGCCGTAGGGCGAGGCGCTCGCTCTCGACGCCGTTCTGCGCGCACAGCACGGGCAGCCGCTGGGCCGCGGTTCCGCCGCCGGCGACCTCCGCGTCCGCCCACGCGTCGAGCGCGGCGAGCGCGTCCTGGGTTTTGACCGTCAGCAACAGCACGTCGTCCGGGCTCAGTTCGCCGAGTTCGGCCGGGCCGGTGACCACGGGCAGCCGGTGCACGCGCTCGCCGTCCGCCGTGGTGAGCCGCAGCCCGTCCGCCCGCAGGGCCTCCGCGTGGGCGCCGCGCGCGACGAGGACGACCTCGCCGCCGGACTCCGCGAGCCGTCCGCCGATGGTCGCGCCGATCGCCCCGGCGCCGATGATGATGTAACGCATGCCCCGAGCCTGGCACATCACCCGTGCCGGGTTACTGTCGGGCCATGTCTGTTCATGCTGATGAGACGTTCCTCCTCGGCGGGGACCTGCCCGTACGCCGCCTCGGTCTCGGGACCGGCGGACTGGTCGGTGCCGGCTACTGGGGCCCGCGCGCGGGCCGCGCGGAGGCCCGTACGCTGCTGCGCGCGGCCGTCGGGCGCGGGGTCACCCTGATCGACACAGCCGACAACTACGGCCCCCACCTGGCCGAGGAACTGGTCGCCGAGGCCCTCCACCCGTACGGGGAGCGGCTGGTGGTCTCCACCAAGGGCGGCGTGGTGCGCACCGGGCCGGACCAGTGGCACGCGGCGGGCCGCCCGGAGGAGCTCCGGGCGATGTGCGAGGCGAGCCTGCGCAGGCTCCGCCTCGACCGGATCGACCTGTACCAGCTGCACCGCTTCGACCCCGCGGTGCCGGTGGCGGAGCAGCTGGGGACGCTGGCCGAGCTCCGGGCGGAGGGCAAGATCCGGCACATCGGGCTGAACACGGTGACGGCGGAGCGGCTCCTGGAGGCGCTGGCTCTCGTCCCGGTGGCCTCGGTCCAGAACCCGTACAACCTGCTGGACCGTTCCTCGGCGGAGCTCCTGGCCCTGTGCGAGGCCCGGGGCATCGCCTTCCTCCCTTACTACCCGCTGGGCAGCGGCGCCCTGACCCGCGAGAGCGCGGCCGCGCTGACGGCGGTCGCCGCCGAACACGGCGCGACCACCGGGCAGATCGCCCTGGCCTGGCTCCTGCACCACTCCCCGGTCCTGTGCCCCACCCCGGGCACGGGCTCCCCCGACCACCTCGCGGAGAACCTGGACGCGGCGACGGTCCAGCTGACCCCGCGCGAACTGGCCCTGCTGGACGCCCTGGCGGGCTGAGCGCTCACCAGTGGGCCGACTCGTCCCAGGCCTCGAAGACCGCGTACTCGACCGGGTCGTCCTCCCGGTCCAGCCCGAGCAGTCCCACGGCCTCGAACCGGCCTCGCCGCCAGGCGAGCAGGGTGTCGACGAGCCCGCCCGGCAGCGCCGGCCCCTGCGGGGCGTGCCGGGGCCAGATCACGAGCGGCCAGGCGTCGGGGTCGGAGCCCTCGGTCAGCCAGCCGAGCTTGTCGTTGTCGAGCGAGGTCGCGAAGGTCAGCAGGCCGCCGGGCTCCGGCCAGACCGGGAAGGGGTCCTCGGCCCGCCAGCTGCCTATCGCCCCCCGGTAGGCCTCGGCGTCCTCCTCCGCGAGGCGCCGGAATCCGCCGCCGGTGCGCAGCGGGGTGTGGAACCGCATCCAGTCGCCCCAGCAGCCGGCGCCGTACCGGTCCATGAGGGCCACGTACTCGGCGGGGAGCCGGGTCCCGAGCTCCGCGAAGAGCCCCTCCCACGTCCCGCCGCCGAGGTGCGGGCTGTCCGGCGGCGGGGTGAGGAGCGTCAGCGCGGCGAGGCCGGTGCCCGTCTCCAGGGCGAAGTCCCGTCGTTCGCCGGTCAGTCGGGGACCGGTGTCCGCGGGCGGGGTCCAGGGCAGGGGCCGGGTCAGGAACCAGACGTCTCCCAGGGTGGCGGGCAGCGGCCGGGAGGGGCGGGTGCAGGCGTCCACGAGGTACTCGGTCAGCGTGAGCCCGCGGGCCTCCCACCGCCGGGGGCTGCGGGGCCTGTCCTGGTGCGCGACGACGACGGTCCACCGGTCGGGGTCCGGGGAGGCCGAGGTGTCCCAGAGCAGGGTGTCGCCGCCCGGGGTCACGCCCCAGGCGAGCAGTCCGCCGGGAGCGGCAGTCCGAGCCACGATTCCACCGCGGGCCAGTCGACGGGCACCGGCCCCGGCGGGGGGTACTCGGCGCTCTCGGCGCTCCCGCTCACCAGTCGGGCGAGATCGGCGAAGTCCACGGGTCAGTCCCGGGTGAGTTCGACGAGCTTGGCGACCGTGTTCCAGTTGCGGGTGGTCACGTCCATCCCCTTCACGACGGCCGGCTTCGCCAGGGCCTCGGCCAGTTTCGAGCGGCCCAGGCCGTTCGGGGCGTAGAGGTAGATGACCCGGTCGCCGAGCCGGTACTCCTCCGGGAGGTGCGCGGCCGGTTCGATCGAGGCGAAGCGGGATTCGGCGGGCTGCTCGGAGCAGAAGGTGGCGTGGAGCTGCTTGCCTTCCAGGTCGGCGGCCGGGAAGGGGCAGGCTTCGGCGACGGCGCGCAGGTAGGCCCCGTCGACCACCAGGCAGGGGACCTCGAAGCCGAAGTGGGCTTCGATGGCGGCCTCCAGTTCGCGGGCGAGGGCCACCGGTGTCTTCTTCGTGGCGCTGCTGAAGACGGCGTTGCCGCTCTGCAGGTAGGTCTGCACGTCCTCGTGACCGAGGTCGTGCAGGACCTCGCGCAGTTCGGCCATCGGGACCTTCTTGTTCCCGCCGACGTTGATGCCCCGCAGCAGCGCCGCGTACTTCCGAGTGGTCATGCCCGAACGATAGGGCTCTCCTGTGACAGCGCCGTGGCCCGCGGCGCGTCCGGGGCGGGCAGTTCGGCCTCGATCAGGTCCGCCGCCCGCCGGGTGCCGCCCTCGGTGGCCATCTGCGCGCGGACGGCCTCGGCGCGGGCGGCGACCTCCGGGTCCGCGACCAGGGCGAGGACGGCCTCGCGCAGGGTCGCCGCGTCGGCCTCGTCCATCGGGACGTGCCGGGCGACGCCGAGGGCGGCCAGCATGTCGGCGTTGCCGAACTGGTCGACGGCTTGCGGGACCGCGACCATCGGGGTGCCGGTGGCCAGCCCCTCCTGACTGCCGCCCGCGCCCGCGTGGGTGATGAATGCGTCGGCCCGGCGCAGGATGTCCAGCTGCGGAACCCAGCGGTGGAGTTCGACGTTGGCGGGGATCTCGCCGATCTCGGCCTCGTCGGTGAACTTGCCGATCTGGAGCACCACGTGCCAGTCGGGCAGGCCGCCGAAGGCTTCGGCGCAGGCCCGGTAGAAGGCGGGCTGCTTGGTGAAGGTGGATCCCAGGGAGACCAGGAGGAGCTTCTTCCCCGCGGCGGCCGCCGGGCGGGTCCAGGTGCCCTGGGTGGCGGCGCGGTCGCCCTGGCAGGCGCCGACGAAGGTGTGGACGGCCTCGTCGACCCGGTCGGCGTTCGGCTGCAGGGCGCGCGGGATGAGTACGAGGCTGCGGCGGGGGCGGCCGACGAAGCGGTCGACGTCCTCGTCGATGCCGTTCTCGTCGAGCCAGGCCCGGAAGCGGGCGTAGTACGCCTGCCCGCGCTCGGAGCCGCGCAGCGCGGCGAACACCGGCTCGGCGACCTCCTCCTCGTAGCCGGTCCAGGCGACCAGGTTCGGGGAGAGGGAGACGGCGGGGACGCCCCAGCGGTGGGCGAGGACGACGGCCGGGTAGGCGGTGATGTCGTGGATGACGAGGTCGGGCTCGTCGCCCTCGAAGGCGGCCACGAGCTGCGGGAGCGCCTGGACGGCGTCGGTGAGGAAGGGCTCGATGTTGTCGATGAGCTCGGTGCCCCAGGCTTCGGGGTCCTCCTCGGTGGGCAGGGTGGAGTTCCAGATCACCGGGGTGGCACCGGTCTCGGCGACCTTGTCGGCGTAGGCGGCGGGGATGGCGTAGCTGACGCGGTGGCCCCGGGCGACCAGTTCGCGGATCACTTCGATGCTCGGGTTCACGTGGCCGGCGGCGGCGATGGAGAACATGGCGATGTGGGCGGGCTTCGGGGTCGAGGTCATGACACGAAGATAACGAGACGATACGTCTCGTGCAACCAGAAACGGGGAGAACGGGAAGAGCGCGGCCCGGAGTGCGAGACTGAGCCGATCAAGGTCCCCGGAACACCCCGGGGAAGCGGCAGCGAACGCGGACGGACGGCGGAGAACGGCATGGACGAGGCACGGGCCAGGGAAGCGCTGACGGCGGCGGGCCTCACCGGCCGGGCCGGATCGGCCGAACTGCTGGCCCTGGGCGAGAACGCCGTCTTCGCGCTCGGCGACGACGGACTCGGCGACGACGGACTCGGCGGCGGCCTCGTCGCCAAGGTCGGCCGCGAGGCGGCCCTGCTGCCGCGCGCCGAGCGGGAGCTCGCGGTGGCGGGCTGGTTCGAGCGGTGCGGCATCCCGGCGGTCCGCGCGGCCGAGCCGGAGCCCCGGCTGGTGGACGGCCACCCGGTGACGCTGTGGCACCGGCTCCCCGACGCGGTCCGCCCGGCCGGCCCGGAGGACCTCGCGGCCCTGCTGCGGCGGATCCACGCCCTGCCCGCGCCCCCCTTCGTACTGCCCCCGCGCGATCTGCTGGGCGGGGTCGAGCGCTGGCTCCGGCTGGCGGGCGCGGCGATCGACCCGGCGGACGCGGCGTACCTGCGGGCCCGCCGCGACGGGTACGCCGGCGAGGTGGCGGCCCTGACCCCCCACCTCGCGCCGGGCACCATCCACGGCGACGCGCTGCCGCGCAACGTCCACGTGGGCCCGGACGGGCCGGTCCTGGTCGACCTGGAGACGGTCTCCTCGGACCTGCGCGAGCACGATCTGGTGGTGATGGCGCTCTCCCGCGACCGGTACGGGCTGCCCGCCGGGTCCTACGAGGCCTTCGCGGCGGCGTACGGCTGGGACGTGCGCGAGTGGGAGGGCTGCGCGGTCCTGCGCGGCGCCCGCGAGACGGCCAGCTGCGCCTGGGTGGCCCAGCACGCCCCGGTCAACCCCGAGGCCCTGGCCGAATTCCGCCGCCGGGTCGCCTCCCTGCGCGAAGGGGACACGGAAACCCGCTGGCACCCGTTCTAGCGTTGGCGTATCAATTTCCGCATATGAAACTGCCCCTCACCATCCACCAGGCGCGGCTCGGACCCGCGGAGTTCAAGGTGATCCGCCCGGCCCGGCCGCCGGCCCGCGCCTCACTGTCGGCCGGCAGCTGGTACCTGCACGCCCAGGTCGACCAGGAGGCCGCGCAGCTCCTCGCGGGGCTGTGGTCGCTCGCCGCCACCTCGCCGCGCTCGCTGGTCCACGTCCCGCTGCGGCGCGACGACCCCGAGCACGGGAAACCCGGGCTCGACCTCGTACTCCTGCACCGCTCGCTCCAGTTCGCTCCCTCGCGCTGGAAGGAGCTGCGGTCACGGCTGGGCCCCGGCCGGGCGCAGACCGCGGACCTTCCCGGACCGGCCGCCCCCGCCGACCTCGGGGGCGACCGTCGGCCGGAGCGGCGCCACAAGGAGAACCGGGACCGGTTCCACCAGCACATCCACTCCAGGACCCTGTTCATGACGGGCAGCGCCAAGCTGTTCGCCGACACCGCGTGGCTCTTCGCCGACGTCGCCCACCAGGGCCCCGCATTCGTCTACGCCCACCCCGGACACCTGCACTACTGCACGACGCTGAGCAACTGCGACGACGCCGTCGGCGACGCCGACCGCGGGATCCACATCGTCTACCGCGACCAGTGGCCGGCCCCGGGAGGAGACCGGTCCTCGGCCCCGCAGGGGGACCAGCAGCCGGCCCTCTGAGAGCCCCTCCCCGGATCAGGCCGGGCGGGAAGCCGAACGGGCCTGCCATTCGCGGCCGATCCCGCGGATGAACGCCGGATACACCCCGAGGTACCGGAAGGGCTTGATGCCCGCCATGTAGACGGCGCCGAACAGGCCGTTGGGCTTGACCAGGATGGCCATCCGGCCGTGGTGGCCGCCCGCTCCGTCCGCGTCCGGGACCCAGCCGATGTGCAGCACGCCGTGCATGGTCCGGTTGGCCACCTCCGCGGCCCACTCGTCGTGCGTCAGGTAGACGGAGGTGAACGGGAACGAGCCGAGGTCGGGCCCGCGGGGCCCCTCGCGCAGGTCCGCCGGGAGCCGGTCGCGCAGCGACGCAGTCCGCCCGCCGATTCCGTCTGCCGGCTCGTCCCAGCCGAACAGGGCCCCGAGCTTGAAGCGGATCGCGAAGAGGGCGCGGCCCACGAAGGAGGGGGCGGGATCTCCCCCGCCGGTCGCGAACTGGTCCACGAGCCGTTCGAGGTCGTCCGGGCCGCCCGGGGTCGGCAGCTCCCACACGTCCTCGACGTGGAAGTCGCCCGCGATCTCGTGGATCCGCCAGGGGCGGTCGGTGTGCGCGGTTCTGGGGAGTCTCATGAGCAAGCCCCTATCTATACGATGCCGTATAGAAGAAGACTAGCACCGATCTATACGGCACCGTATAGATTCGGTCCGCGTGAGGGGAGACACATCATGGGCGCGACCCGCACACCGCGCGGCAGCTGGATCGCGGAAGGACTGCGGGCACTCGCCGCCGGCGGCCCGGACTCCGTCCGGATCGAGTCGCTCGCGCAGGCCCTCGGCGTCACCAAGGGCGGCTTCTACGGGTACTTCGCCAACCGGGACGCACTGCTCACCGAGATGCTCGACACCTGGGAGCGCGAGGGCGCCGAGGCGGTCATCGAGCAGGTCGAGAGCGACGGCGGGGACCCCAGGACCAAGCTGAAGCGGCTGTTCGCGATCGCCGCGGCCGCCGACGGACCGGCGAAGGGCGTGGCGGCGGAACTCGCGATCCGCGACTGGGCCCGGCGCGACGCGTCCGTCGCGGAGCGGCTGCGGCGCGTCGACAACCGCCGCATGGACTACCTGCGTTCGCTGTTCGGCGCGTTCTGCGCCGACGAGGACGACGTCGAGGTGCGCTCCACGGTGTTCTACTCCATGCGGATCGGCAACTACTTCCTCGCGGCCGACCACGGCCCCCGCAGCCGGGCCGAGGTCATGGAACTGACCCGGGACTGGCTGCTGCGGTGAGCGATGCCGGGCCTCAGACCCGGTACGGCACGACGGGCCAGGCCCGCTCGACTATCGCCTCGGGGTCCGAGGTGCGCCGCAGATAGCTCTGCAGCGACGCCGCCTGCTCGGCCGCCGCGCGGACCTGCAGTGCGTGGAGGTCCGCCAGGGCGACCGCCCCTATCGCCGCGTGCCTGGCCCCCATCCGCCGCGCCGCACGGGCCGCCGCGAGCGCGTCCGCGCCCGCGTTGTGCGCGTCCTCGAGGGTCACTCCGTAGTGCTCGCAGAGGGCCTGGAGCGTCCGCCTGCCCTTGCGGTACCGGTCCGCGTGCTTGTCCAGGACCAAGGGGTCGATGACGGGCGCGGGCCTGCCCTGCCACCGCTCGCCCAGCGGCTGGACCCCGTACCGACGGCACTCGCGGTCCAGCAGGGTCAGGTCGTAGCGCGCGTTCATCACCACGAGCGGGGTCCCCGAGCGCAGCGCATCGAAGAGCGTCTGCGTGATCTCCCCGACCGCGGCCGCGGCCGCCATCCCCTCGGCGCGCGCGTGGTCCGTCGAGATCCCGTGGATCGCGGAGGCCTGCTCCGGGATCGGCACCCCCGGATCGACCAGCCACGTCCGTTCCCGGGCCACCTGCCCGTCCGGGCCGACCGCCACGACGGCCGCCGTCACGATGCGGTCGGACTCGATGTCGGTCCCCGTGGTCTCCAGGTCGAAGGCCACCATCGGCCCGCCGTGCCACTCCCCCATGCCGTGCCCGTCCTCCATCCCGCGCCCCTCCCCCGTCATGCCTCGTACGTTCGGTCAACGGGTTTCAGCCTGCCACGCGGCACTGACACTCATGACACCGGCCGGGAGTCCTGCCAGATCGACTCGAATTCCTCGCGGTACGTCGGGAACAGCCCGTGGTCCGCGTCGCGCTCGCGCGAGGGCCCCCGCCCGCCGCCGCGCAGGACCAGGACCGGCGCCTCCATGCCCCGCGCCCGGCGCAGGTACGACTGGACCACCGCGATGCCCGAGGACTCGCCCTCCACCAGGTACGCCGTGAAGCGCGGGGTCTCGTCGAAGACGTGGATCTCGAAGCCCGAGGCGTCGCGCAGGCCCGCCCGCACCCGCCGCACGTGCAGGATGTTCATCTCCACCGAGCGGCTCAGTTCGCCCTTGCGCAGCCCCAGCTCCCGCTCGCGCCGTTTGACCGCGCTGCTCGCCGGGTTGAGGAAGAGCAGCCGCACCCGGCAGCCGGCCTCCGCGAGGCGTACGAGTCTTCGGCCCGAGAAGTTCTGGACCAGCAGGTTGAGCCCTATGCCGATGGCGTCGAGCCGCCGCGCCCCGCCGAACAGGTCCTCCGCCGGGAGCTGGCGCTGCAGCCGCACCCGGTCCGGGTGGACGGAGATGACGTCCGCGTACCGGTCGCCGACCAGGTCCTCGACGGCGTCGATGGGCAGCCGGTCCGCCGACGGCGAGCCCGCGCCGCCGCCCAGTACCTCCAGCAGCCGCGCCGACGCCCGCTCGGCCTGTTCCAGGACCGCCCGGGACAGGGCGCGGTTGCGCGAGACGACGTTGCGCGTGACCTCCAGCTCGTCCAGCGCCTGCTCGATCTCGCGCCGGTCGTCGAAGTACGGCTCGAAGCACGGCCAGTGCTGGACCATGAGCTCGCGCAGCTGCGGCAGGGTCAGGAAGCTGAGCACGTTGTCGTCCGCGGAGTCCAGCAGGTAACCCTTGCGCCGGCTGACCTCCCGTACGGCGACCGCGCGCTGCACCCACTCCTGCCCGGCGGGCCCGGCGGCCGCGACGACCCAGTCGTCGCCGCCGTGCACGGGCTCGTAGATCGGCCGGAGCACCGCCCCGACCACCGACCGCAGCCGCTGTTCGATCAGATTCAGCCAGATGTACGCACGGCCCGCGCGCTGGGCCCGCGTACGGACCTCGCTCCAGGCGTCCGCGCCCCAGTCCAGCTCGGCCCCGGCACCGGCCGGCGCCCTCCCGGCCTCCGGCGGGGCCAGCGACACCGCTCCGGCGGGCATCCCGCCGGGCGCCCCGCCTGCGGCGTCCGCCGGGCCACCCTCGTGACCGCTGTCACCAGGGGGCAGCTCCAGACCTCCCGAGCTCACCCGTGCACCGCCTCCTGCGTCTGGACGCCCGTCTCCAGTGATCACGGAAGGGTACTCCGCGTACACGGCCCCCTGCAGCCCGATGCGGGCCGATGGCCCGTACACCGGCCGTCCGTTGACCCATTATCCGATGCGCTCATCATCGGATTCGTCGGATGTACCCCTGGTCCGCCAACCCTCATATCAGCTTTCCGGGTCACCCGGTAGGACCCTCCCAAGTCCCCGCGTGAGACCCCTCTTTCGGGGAAGATCTGCCATTGAATCCTCCCCGTCCCTGAAGGGAGGGGATTCCTCACCCTCCAGGGCTGATGTGGGGATCTCTGGCTCAGGCAGCCGCCTGGGGCAGCGCCCCAGGTGGTCTCACGCCCTCAGCACCAGCCGGGTTGAGACCAGCCCGGACCAGCATCACGCGGGCGGAGTTCTTGTCCCTGGGGGACACGACTCCGCACACGGTGCAGGCATACGTTCGTTCCGAAAGAGGTAGCGCGTGCTTGGTTCTCGCTCCGCACTGCGCGCAATCCATCGTGGTGTGCGCGGGGTGTACCAGGTGCACGACCCTGCCGTGCTTGCGGCCCATCTCGACCAGAGCCGTCTTCGTCGCGGAGATCGCTGCGTCGGCCGCCTTGCGGGCCATGCTCGACTTGGCGAGGAAGCGCGGCCGGAAGTCCTCCACCGCGAGGGCGTCGTGGTCGCGGACCACGCGCTTGGCCCATTTGCGGCCCGTGTCCTGACGCTGCCGGGCCACCTTCTTGTGCAGCTTCGCCGTCAGCTTCTTCGCCCGCTGGTAGCCCTTCGAGCAGGACTTGCCCTTCGCCGTTCTACGGCGGGACATCATCCGCTGGTAGCGGGTCAGCTTCGCCTGCGCCTTTCTCCCGTGCTCGGCATGGGGAAGGTCGTGGGCATCGCTGGTGGTGGTCGCGGTTTCGCGCACGCCCCAGTCGATACCGATCACCGCGCCGGTTTCCGCGAGCACCTCGATCTCGGCGGGGAGGACGAACGAGCAGTACCAATGCCCGAGACCGTCCTGGTAGACACGCACGGAGGTCGGGTCGGCGGGGAGGTCGCGCGACCACACCACCGTCAAGACGATCCCGCCCGCCAGATGCAGTGCGCTTCCCGCTTCTTCTTCCACTTCGGCATCCCGGCCCGCTGCCGCATCGGCAGCCGGTCCTTGATGTCCTTCTGCGCCTTGGCGCGGGACTTCCCGAAGTCCCGGATCAACTGCTGCTGCGGAACCGAGCACCCTTCGCGCAGCCAGGTGTTCTCGGTGCGGGCTTCGGTCAGCATCATGTCGAGCTGGGCCGGACCACAGGTCCGCTTCTCCACGCCCTCAGGCCGGTGCGTGTTCCACAGGTGCGTCTGCTTCGACTTCGCGCAGCACTCGTTCCGGATCCAGCGGCACCGGTCCCGCTCGCCCATCAGGGCGGCAAGCGCGGTCGACGACACACGCACACGGAAGGTCCACCGGGTATACCCGGCATCTCCCGCCATCGGCGCCGCTGCCATCCCAACAACCTATCCCCGACCACTGACAACAGCCGAAAGCACAACTCGGACCAGATGCACCGATCTCCGGTGCTCCGCACCTCCGACCCCATAACCCGTTCCTCCCCGGCCTGAAGGCCTGGGCCTCCTGGGAGAAATCCAGTGACGCGGTCCACGCCCCAGCAGGCCGGCACAGCAGCCCGAACATCAGCCCAACACCCACGGGAAGAGTCGTCATCCATGCAGGTCTGGCCGGGACAGGCGTATCCGCTCGGTGCCACGTACGACGGCGCCGGCACCAACTTCGCGGTCTATTCGGAAGCCGCCCGACGCATCGAGCTGTGTCTGCTGCACGACGACGGTTCGGAGACCGCGGTCGAACTGCGCGAGACCGACGCGTTCGTCCGGCACGCCTACCTGCCGGGCGTGATGCCCGGACAGCGGTACGGGTTCCGCGTGCACGGCCCGTACGAGCCCGAGCGCGGCAGGCGCTGCAACGCGGCGAAGCTGCTCCTGGACCCGTACGCGCGGGCCGTCGCCGGCAGCGTCGACTGGGGCGAGGAGGTGTACGGCTACCACTTCGGCCGGCCCGACTCCCGCAACGACCTGGACTCGGCCCCCAAGTCCATGAGCTCGGTCGTGGTCAATCCCTACTTCGACTGGGCCAACGACCGCCCGCCGCGCCACGAGTACCACCGCACCGTGCTCTACGAGGCCCACGTGAAGGGCCTGACCATGCGCCATCCCGACCTCCCCGAGGAGCTGCGCGGCACCTACGGGGCGCTCGCGCACCCGGCGGTCATCGGACACCTGAGCAAGCTCGGGGTGACGGCGCTGGAGCTGATGCCGGTCCATCAGTTCGTCAACGACCACCGCCTGGTGGACGACGGGCTCAGCAACTACTGGGGCTACAACACCATCGGGTTCTTCGCCCCGCACAACGGCTACGCCTCGGGCGACCGCGGCCAGCAGGTGCTGGAGTTCAAGTCGGCCGTCCGCGCGCTGCACGAGGCCGGGATCGAGGTGATCCTCGACGTGGTCTACAACCACACCGCCGAGGGCAACCACCTGGGCCCGACCCTGTCCTTCCGGGGCCTGGACAACGCCTCGTACTACCGGCTCGCGGACGACCCCCGGCACTACATGGACACCACCGGCACCGGGAACTCGCTGCTGATGCGCTCCCCGCACGTGCTCCAGCTGATCATGGACTCGCTGCGCTACTGGGTCACCGAGATGCACGTGGACGGTTTCCGCTTCGACCTGGCGGCCACCTTGGCCCGGCAGTTCCACGAGGTGGACCGGCTGTCCTCGTTCTTCGACCTGGTCCAGCAGGATCCGGTGGTCAGCCAGGTCAAGCTGATCGCGGAGCCCTGGGACCTGGGCGAGGGCGGCTACCAGGTGGGCAACTTCCCGCCGCTGTGGACCGAGTGGAACGGCAAGTACCGCGACACCGTACGGGACCTGTGGCGCGGGCAGCCGCGCACGCTCGCGGAGTTCGCCGGACGGCTGACCGGCTCCTCGGACCTCTACCAGGACGACGGGCGGCGGCCGCTGGCCTCCATCAACTTCACCACCTGCCACGACGGGTTCACCCTCAACGACCTGGTCTCGTACAACGAGAAGCACAACGAGGCCAACCGCGAGGGCAACCGGGACGGCGAGACCCACAACCGGTCCTGGAACTGCGGGGTGGAGGGGCCGACCGAGGACCCGGAGATCAACGAGCTGCGCGAGCGCCAGATGCGCAACTTCACGGCCACGCTGATGCTTTCGCAGGGCGTGCCGATGATCAGCCACGGCGACGAGTTCGCCCGCACCCAGGGCGGCAACAACAACGCCTACTGCCAGGACAACGAGCTGTCGTGGGTGGCCTGGCCCGAGCCGGGCAAACCGGCGCCCGCCCAGCTGGAGTTCACCCGCATGATGGTGCGGCTGCGGCGCGAGCACCCGGTGTTCCGGCGGCGCCGGTTCTTCCACGGCCGGCCGGTGGAGGGCACGCACGACGAGCTCTCCGACATCGCCTGGTTCACCCCGCACGGCGAGGAGATGCGGGCGCGCGACTGGCAGGCGCAGCACGCGCGGGCCCTGGCGGTGTTCCTGAACGGGGAGGCGATCTCGGAGCCCGGCACCCGCGGGGAGCGGATCACCGACGACTCGTTCCTGCTGATGTTCAACGCGGGCGCCGAAGCCCAGGACTTCACGGTGCCGGCCGGTCACGGCGCGCAGTGGCGCCTGATCGTGGACACGGCGCGGGCCGACGTACTGCCACCCGGCACCGGGCCGCAGTACGCGGCCGGGGACCGGGTGGCGCTGACGGGACGGTCTCTGGTGGTGCTTCAGCGCCCCGCGTAGGCGGCGCCTTCCAGAGCGGCATCCTGGCCGGCCCCCTGGCCGGCTCCCCCGGCTCCCCCGGCGGACTGCGCGGGGACGGCCGGGGAGGAGGCCACGGGGGCGTGCGTACGGGCGGCCGGCACCCGGGTGACCAGGGCCAGCGTCAGGCACAGGGCCGCCGCCCCCACGGCCACCGCGAAGGCCGCGGCGGGCCCGTACCACTCGGCGAGCCGCCCGGAGACGGCGAGCGAGACGGCCTGTCCCGCGACGAGCGAACTGGCGGCGATGGCCATGGACTCGGCGAGCCGGCACGGCTCCACCGCCCGCTCGGTGAGTGCGAAGGCGGTGATCAGGTGCGGGGCGTAGGCGGCCCCGAGCACGGTGACGACCGCGTACAGCGGCCACAGGGTGTCGGTGAAGACCAGCGGTACGGAGAGCACGAGCGCGGCGGCCGTGGCGGCCCGCCAGCGCAGCCGCAGCCCGAAGCGGGCCGGCAGCGCGCCGAGCGAGAGCCCGACGACGGCGCTGACCACGCCCATGGCCGCGTACACGATGCCGGCCTGCCCGGGCACGCCCAACCGTGCGGTGAGGGCGGCGATTCCGGCCTGGCAGGCGCCGAACATGGCGCCCTGCAGGGCGAGGGACCCCCGTACGGCGTAGACCACGCCCGGCGGACGGACCTGGGCCCGGTCCTTCTCCTTGCGCAGCCGCGCGGAGGCCCCGGCCGTGACGGCGGCGGTCGGGTGCAGCGCGTAGAGGGTGCCGAAGACGGCGACGAGGGCCGCGGCGCCGCCGAGGGCGACGGCCGGGTGCAGGGCGAGCGTGGCCAGGCCCACGAGGGCCGGTCCGAAGACGAAGGAGACCTCGTCGAGGGTGCCTTCGAGCGAGTGGATGGCGCCCACGACGCTCTCGTCGGCCTTGGCGCGGTGGGCCAGGGCCACGGAGCGGGTTCGGGCGAGCGGTCCGATCAGCGGTACGGAGGCTCCGGTGACGGCGCCGATCGCGGCGAGCGGGACGGTGGCGAGGTCCGAAAGGGCCCCGGCCACTAGAGCGGCGGTCGCGACCGCGTTGACCGCGGCGGCCGCCAGGACGACGGGACGCTGTCCGTGGCGGTCGGCGAGCCGGCCCAGAACGGGCCCGAAGACCACCTGTCCGGCGGAGAGGGTGCCGCCGACTATGCCGGCGGTGGCGAGGGAGCCGCTGGTCTCGGCGACCAGCAGAACGCTTCCGAACTGCGACATCGCGACGGGCAGTCGGGCGAGGAAGGAGACGAGCGGGAGAAGGGGCCCGGTCAGGGCGATGACCTTGCGATAGGTGTTGACGGTTCCAAACACTTGAGCAACGTTAACCCGGTGCAGTCACCCGGATGCATTGGGTAATGGCACGGAATCCCGCAACCTGGGTACGTACGTTCTCATGAGCCAGCCGTCCGCACGTACCCACACGGAATCCGATGTTCCGCCGTCGGTCACCCCGGCGTCGACCTACCGCCTCCAGCTGCGCCCCGAGTTCACCTTCGCCGACGCGCGCGCGGCGGTACCGTACCTCGCCTCGCTCGGCGTGTCCCACCTCCACCTGTCCCCCGTCCTGGAGGCGGTGCCCGGCTCCACGCACGGGTACGACGTCACCGACCACTCCCGGGTGCGGGCCGAGCTCGGCGGGGAGGCCGGCCTGCGGGCCCTGGCCGCCACCGCCCGCGCGCACGGACTCGGCCTGGTGCTCGACATCGTCCCGAACCACATGGCGGTGCCCTGGCCGTTGCGGCTGAACCGGCAGCTGTGGGAGGTGCTCCGCGAGGGGCCCGGCTCCCCCTTCGCACGCTGGTTCGACATCGACTGGGAGGCGGGCGGCGGGCAGGTGCTGCTGCCGCTGCTCCCCGGGCCCGCCGAGGCCGCCGACTTCAAGGCCGACGGGGAGGTACTGCGCCACGGGGAACTGGAGTTCCCGCTGCGGGCCGGCACCGCCGCCCTGGAGACCGGCGAACAGCTGGCCGCCCAGTTCTACCGGCCCGCCTGGTGGCGCGAGGCCCGCACCGCCCTCAACTACCGCCGCTTCTTCACCATTTCGGAACTCATCGGGGTCCGCGTGGAGGACCCGCACGTATTCGCGGCCACGCACGCGAAGATCCTGGAACTGGTCCGGGACGGCGTCGTCCAGGGACTGCGCATCGACCACGTGGACGGCCTCGCCGACCCCCGGGAGTACCTGGACCGGCTGCGGGCCGCGACCGGACCCGACTGCTGGATCGTCGTCGAGAAGATCCTCGCCCGCGGCGAACGGCTGCCCGCGGCCTGGCCGGTGGCGGGCACGACGGGCTACGACGCGCTGCGCCACGTGGACGGCCTGTTCGTCGATCCGCGGGGCGCGGAGGAACTGGCCCGCCGCTACCGGGACTCCACCGGGGCCGCGGACTGGCAGGAGACCGCGGAGCGGTCCACGCGGGAAGTGCTCACCGAGGACCTCGCGGCGGAACTGGCGGTACTGGAGCGGCGCGCGGGCCCCGCCGCGGCGCGGGCGGTGCGCGAACTGCTCGTCGCCTACCCGGCGTACCGCCCGTACCCGGGCGACGACGGGTTCGCCGCCGTCACCGGTGTGAGCCCCGAGGACATCGCCGCCGTACGCGAACTCACCTGGCGGGACGGCGTGTTCGCGGCCCGCTTCGCCCAGACCTCGGCGGCCCTGCGCGCCAAGTCCCTGGAGGACCGGGCGTTCTACCGCTGGGCCCCGCTCCTGTCGGCCACGGAGGTCGGCGGCGATCCCGGCCACCCGGCGGTCTCCCCGGAGGAGTTCCACGCCTACTGCGCGCGGCTGGAGCACGACTGGCCGGCCTCCGGCACGGTCCTGTCCACGCACGACACCAAGCGCAGCGCCGACCTCCGGGCCCGGATCGCGGTGCTGTCCCAGGCACCGGAACTGGCGTCGGAGCCGGAGCTCCCCCGGGCCCCTGCCGCGCCGGAGCCGGCGGGGCGGCCCGGGCAGCAGCCGGGCGCGGCGCCGGCGCCCGACCCGCAACTGGCCTGGGTGGCCCGGCAGAGCGGCTTCGGCCTGGGTGACGTGCCCGACCGGACGGAGCGGCTGGGCGAGGCCCTGCTCAAGGCCGTCCGCGAGGCGGGCCTGCACACGAGCTGGACCGACCGGGACGAGCGGTACGAGGCGGACGTCCCGAGGTACGTGCCGGACCTCCGGGAGGACCCGCCCGAGGTGGCTGCGGCGGCCCGGGACAACGTCCTGGCCATGACCGCCCTGCACCTGACGATGCCGGGGGTCCCGGAGCTCTACCAGGGCTCCGAGAGCGAGTACCGGGCCCTGGTCGACCCGGACAACCGCCGCCCGGCCGAACCGGAGGCCCACCCGCGGCCGGGCACCCTCGCGGCGGAGAAGCTCGCCCTGACCACGGCCCTGCTACGGCTGCGCCGCACCCACCCCGAGCTCTTCACCGGCTACACCCCGCTCCCGGCCCGCGGCCCGGCCGCCGAGCACTGCGTGGCGTACGCGCGCTCCGCGGACCTGGTGGTGGCGGTGACCCGGCTCTCCCTGCGCCTTGCACGGGCGGGCGGCTGGCGCACCACCACCCTGCCCCTCCCCCCGGGCCACTGGACCCCGCTCGACACCGCGGGCCCGCCCCTCACCGGCGAGGCCCCGCTGTCCGAGCTCCTGTCGGCCTCCCCGGCGGCGGTACTGGTCCGCCTGGCGTAGCGGCGGCGTACGCCACCCGGACGGAAAGGCGGCGCCCCCGTGTGCGCGGGGGCGCCGCCGCCCTCCCCCACCGTGCCGGGGCAGGGCTTTGGCCAGGGGTTTCCGGCCAGTTCGGCGCGCAAGTGCGGGGCGTGCGGAGCAGTAGGGGGCGTGCGCGGCGGGCATGGCATTCCTTGTGACACTCATCCGCGACATGTGCTATCCCACCCCCCACGAACTCGCCCTGGCCGCCCGCGCGCTGGCGGACGAACACCCCCGCACGGTCCGGGTCCGCCAGGCCGGCACCTCCCGGGCCGGGGAGCCGCTCTGGCTGCTCTCCGTGGGCGGCGCTCACCCGCACGACGTGCCCGCCGGCGACCCGCCCACCACGCCCGCGGGCAATCCACCGACCGTGCCCGCCCGCCCTCACCGCAACGTGCTCGTCGTCGCCGGGGCGCACGCCAACGAACCCGTCGGCGGGGCCACCGCGCTCTCCCTCGCCCGGCGCCTCATCCGCGCCCCCGCCGACGGGACGGCCGAGGCGGCCGGGGCCGACTGGCACTTCCTGCTCTGCGCCGACCCGGACGGCGCGGCCCTGCACCGCACGCCCCGCCCGTACTCCCTGCTCGACTACCACCGGAACTTCTTCCGGCCCCCCGGCCCCGAACAGCCGGAGTGGGCCCCGTCTTTACTGGCACCCGACCGGCTGCCGCCCGAGACGCTGGCCCTGACCGCCCTCATCGACGAGCTGCGCCCCGCCCTGCAGGTGTCCCTGCACGGCACCGACCTCGGCGGCTCGTGGATCCAGCTCACCCGGGACATACCCGGCCTGGCCGAGCCCTTCGGGAAATCGGCCGCCGAGCTGCGCATCCCCGTGGAGACCAGCGCCTCCGACGCCTCCGGCTGGCCCTCCCCCGGCGCGGGGATCTTCGTAATGCCCGAGCCCGGCTCCCCGGCCGCCGGAGCCTTCCACCCCGAGGACACCCGGCTCAGCACCTGGTACCACGCCCACCGCCACGCCGGCACCACCGCCATCGTCGAAGTCCCCATGTGGGCCTCCGACTTGGTGGACGACCCGGCGCCGCACCCCGACCCGCGCGCCGCCCTGCGCCTGCTCGCCGGACGGCTCACCACCGACGCGGCGCGGGTGGCGGCGCTGCGCGAGGCCGCGGCCGACGGTACGGACCCGGCCGCCTCGGCCCTGCTGCGCGCGGTCGACTGGACGCTCGCGCTGATCCCCCGGATCGCCGTCGAGTGGACGGGCGTCCAGGCTCCCGCCGAGGCCACCGCGGCCTACATCGGGAGCATCGACGCCTTCGGCCGGCGCCTGTCGCTGCGCGCCGCCGCGATGCTGCTGCGGGTCCTGCGCGCCCAGGGCCATCCGGCGGCGCCGACCGTGGACCGGCTCGTCACGGGGTGGTGCGAGGAGTTCGCGGCCCGCTTCCAGGCCCGCTGGGTCCCGGTGGCCACGCAGGTGGAGCACCAGTCCCGGGTCGTCCTGGCGGCGTACGAACGCCTCGTGGCGGCCGGCCGCTGACCGGCCCGTCCGCGACCGGCCGGCGGCCCACTTCCTACTCCGCCCGTTCCGCCGGCAGGGCGTAGCGGACCTTCGGCCGGCCGGTGGCCCCGAGCCGGTCGTAGAAGCGGATCGCGCCCTCGTTCCAGTCGGGCGTCTGCCATTCGACGTGGCCGAGGCCGAGCGTCCGGGCGAGGCCGCGCACGCCGTCCATCAGGGCGGCCCCGAGGCCGTGGCCGCGGGCCTCCGCGGCCAGGTACAGGCAGTCCATGTGCAGGTAGTGGCGGGCGTCCCAGAAGGAGAACTCGGCCGAGCAGGCGGCGTACCCGGCGACGGCGCCGTCGGGGGTTTCGGCCAGCAGCACCCACAGCCGGGCGTCCTCGGCGAACAGCTGCGGGGCGAGCCGTTCGGCGAGGGGGCCGGCCGGGCGCCGCACGGACTTCTCGTACTCCATGTGCTCGCGCATGAGCTCGATCAGCCGGGGCAGGTCCTCGGGCCGTGCGGGCCGTACGACGGGGGCGGCGGGGGTGTGTTCCATGGACGCCATCCTCCGCACCCGCGCCCCGGCCCGCACGACCGGGGTCCGCCGCCCGTTCTCCGCGCGGCCGCCCGCCTGCGGGGGCTCTCCGCTGCCTGCCCTTGCCCGCCCTCAGCTCGCCGACAGGCGGAAGGACATCCGTCCGAAGCCGATCTGGTCCCCGTCGCGCACCACGGCCGAGCCGGTGACCCGGCGCCCGTTCACCGTGGTCCCGTTCGTCGAGCCGAGGTCCGTGACCACCCACACCCCGTCGCGCTGGCGCAGTTCCGCGTGCGCCCGGGAGACCGTCTCGTGGCTGAGCCGCAGCCCGTTGCCCGGATCGCGGCCGATCCGCAACGCGCCCGCGCCCGGGTGCGGAAGCAGCAGCTTGGGCAGCTTCTCCGCGGCCCAGGCCCGCCGCACGCCCACCGACACGGCCGATGCCCGCCCCACCCAGCCGAACAGCCGACGGGTCCAGGGGCTGTCGGCGCCCTCGGTCTCCTCCAGGTCCGCGGTGAGCACCGCGAGATCCTCGGAGCGGCGGGCGACGAGGGCGAGTTCCATGCGGCGCAGGAAGGTGTCGTGCGACAGCTTCCCTTGCGCCGCCCCCTCCCTGAGCTGGCCCAGCGCCCGATCGCGCTCGGCGTCGGACAGCCGCGGAGCGGGATAGGCGGGGAACTCGAAACTGGACGTCACAGGGTGATTGTCGGCCCGTCAGGGGCAGAGTGTCCAGAACTCCCGCGCCGGGCCGGAGATGATGGGCCGGTCAAGCAGGTTGGGGTACCGCCGCCAGACGAGGGGATCGTCCGTGCAGTTCGAGGTGTGGGCACCGCTGACAGGCCGGGTCGCACTGCGGCTCGACGGGGCCGCGTACGAGATGACGCCCGATCCGGAGCGCCCCGGCTGGTGGCTCGCCGAGGCCCCGGCCGCCGACGGCTCCCGGTACGGATACGTGCTGGGCGGCGGCCCGGAGGGGACCGGTGGCGATCCGCAGGGCCCCGTACGTCCCGATCCGCGCGGGCGCAGGCTGCCCGACGGGCCGGACGGGCTCTCGGCGGTCGTCGACTTCGCCTCGCTCATCTCCGGGGAGCCGGCCGCGGCGCCCCGGGTGCCGCTCCAGGACGCCGTCCTGTACGAGCTGCACATCGGCACCTTCACCCCCGAGGGCACCTTCGACGCGGCCGCCGCCCGCCTCGGGCACCTGACCGGGCTCGGAGTCACGCACGTCGAGCTGATGCCGGTCTGTTCCTTCCCCGGGCGGCACGGCTGGGGGTACGACGGGGTCGCGCCCTGGGCCGTGCACGAACCGTACGGCGGGCCGGCCGGGCTGGCCCGGTTCGTGGAGGCGGCGCACACCGCCGGGCTCGGCGTCGTGCTCGACGTGGTGCACAACCACCTCGGCCCCTCCGGCAACCACCTCCCCGCCTTCGGCCCGTACTTCACCGACACCCACCACACGCCCTGGGGCGCGGCGGTGAACCTGGACGCGCCGGGCTCCGACGAGGTGCGGGCGTACCTCCTCGGCAGCGCGCTCGCCTGGTTCCGGGACTACCGGATCGACGGGCTGCGGCTGGACGCGGTGCACGCGCTCGCCGACGGCCGGGCACTGACCTTCCTGGAGGAACTGGCCGCCGCGGTCGACGAACTGGCCGCCGAGAGCGGCCGGCCGCTGTTCCTGATCGCCGAGTCCGACCAGTGCGATCCGCGCACCACCACGCCCCGCTCCACCGGCGGCATCGGCCTGCACGCGCAATGGAACGACGACTTCCACCACGCCCTGCACTGCACGGTGACCGGCGAATCCCAGGCGTACTACGCGGACTTCGCGGTCGCCCCGCTCGGCGCGCTGACCAAGACCATGACCCGGGCCTTCTTCCACGACGGAACCTGGTCCTCCTTCCGCGGCCGCCACCACGGCCGCCCGCTGGACCGCGGCCGCACCCCCGCGCACCGCTTCCTGGGCTACACCCAGACCCACGACCAGATCGGCAACCGGGCCCTGGGCGACCGGCTCTCCGCCTCCCTGCCCCCCGGGCTGCTGGCGTGCGCGGCGGCGGTGGCGCTGACCGGGCCGTTCGTGCCGATGCTGTTCATGGGTGAGGAGTGGGGGGCGGGCACGCCCTGGCAGTACTTCACCGACCATCCCGACCCCGAGCTCGCCGAGGCCGTACGCACGGGCCGGCGCCGGGAGTTCGCGGAGCACGGCTGGAAGGCCGAGGAGATCCCCGACCCGCAGGACCCCGCCACCCGCGACCGCTCCTGCCTGGACTGGGCCGAGCCCGAACAGGGGGCCCACGCCCGCCTGCTGGAGTGGTACCGCACTCTGGTCAGGCTCCGCCGCACCCATCCGGACCTGCGCGATCCCGATCTGGCCTCGGTCCGCACCGCCCACGACGAGGAGCGGCGCTGGCTGACCTTCCGGCGGGGCGACATCCGCGTGGTGGTGAACTTCTCGGAGGAGCCGACGACCGTCGCGCTGGGCCGCAACGGCGTGCGGGTGCTGGCCTCCTGGGCCCCCGTGGAGCATCCGGACGCCGACGGGCGGGTCCACGTACCGGGCGAATCGGCGGTGGTCCTGGGCCCGTAGCGGCGCACCCTTCCCCGCCCGCCCCCGGAACGGCCGGGCGGGCGGGGAAGGGGTGGAACCGGCCGCCGCCCTACTCGACGACGGCCAGTTCCCGGGAGGCGTTGTTGAAGCTGCGGCAGCCGGTCTCCGTGACCGTGACGATGTCCTCGATGCGGACGCCGAACCGCCCGGGGAGATAGATCCCCGGCTCCACGGAGAAGCACATTCCGGGGACGAGGACCTGCTCCTCCCCCTCGACCATGTACGGCGGTTCGTGCGTGGTGACCCCGATGCCGTGGCCCGTGCGGTGGATGAAGTTCTCGCCGTAGCCGAACTCGGTGATCACCGCGCGGGCCGCCCGGTCCACGTCCTGGCAGGCGGCGCCCGCCCGGGCCGCCGCCACGCCCGCCAACTGGGCCTCGCGGACGATGTCGTGGACGCGCTGCTCCTCCTCCGTGGGCTCGCCGACGTGGACGGTCCGGGAGATGTCGGAGCCGTAGCCGTGCTTGAGTCCGCCGAAGTCGAGGACCACCATGTCGCCGCGCTCGATGACCCGGTCGCCTGCCTCGTGGTGCGGATTGGCCCCGTTGGGGCCGGAGCCGACGATGGTGAAGTCCACCTGGGAGTGGCCGTGCACGCGCAGCAGCGCGGCCAGGTCGGCGGCGACGTCGCTCTCCCGGCGGCCCGCGAAGGGGACGTGCAGGATCTGGGCGTACGCGGCGTCCGCGGCCTCCCCGGCCGCCGCGAGCCGGGCGAGCTCGCGCTCGTCCTTGACCGCGCGGAGCATCGGCAGCACGTCGGTCAGCGCGGCGTACGAGGTCGTCGGCAACTCCCGCTGCAGGCCCAGCAGGTGCAGCGCCCAGGCGTTGTCGCTGACCCCGAAGCGGCCGGTCACGTCCAGCAGCGGGGCCGTCACGGCGTACGGGTTCTTCCCGTCGGCCCAGTCCCGCAGCGTCAGCGCGCCCGCGCCGGGCGCCTTCGCCGCGTCGGGAGCCTCCAGCGTCGGGACGACGAGTACGGGGTCCTGCCCGGCGGCGAGGACGAGCAGGGTCAGCCGCTCGGTGTCCACGGGCCGGTACCCGGTGAGGTGGGCGAGGTCGGGCCCGGGGGCGATCAGCAGCCCCGCGAGCCCGGCATCGGCGGCGGAACGCGCGGCCGCGGCCATGCGTGCGGCGTAGTCGGCGGCGGTGAAGGGGTCGGCGTCGTGAGCGGAGTCATGGTCCATCCGGGAATCCTCCCGCGCCCCTGACCCCCAACACAGCGGCCGCGCCGATCCCCCACCGGAGCCTCCAGTTCCCTTCCCTGGCCCGGGGCCCCGGCCCTGCCCGCTTCGCGGAGCCCGGTCCCCTACCCACCCTTCCCCCGTCCCCCGGGCTCCGCCCGGACCCCGCCGGCCCCGAACCCCGCCCGAGCCCCTGGGGCTCCGCCCGGACCCCGCCGGCCCCGGACCCCGCCCGAGCCCCTGGGGC
>NZ_JBSGXB010000096.1:0-23209 GCF_053609185.1 Streptomyces sp. NPDC054956
GGTGGCCGCGTCGTCGTCGGCGTCCGGGTCCTGGATCCAGAAGCCGCGCGAGCCGTACGTGCGCACGCCCGTCACGATGCCCTCGACGTCGGTGACCTGCTTGCTGGAGTCCGCCGCGATCACCACGCGGCGGGCGCGCTCGCACAGCAGCCGGTTCATGGCCGCCTCGTCCTCGTGGCGGGTGGCGGCGCCGTCGGCGGGGTCGAAGGCGTCCACGCCGACGACGGCGGTGTCCACGGAGAGCTGCCCGAGCACCTCCATGGCCAGCGGGCCGGTGAGTTCGTAGGACTGGGGCCGGGCCACGCCGCCCGTCAGCACGATCTTGAACTGGGGTCTGATGACCAGCTCGCTCGCGATGTTGAGGGCGTTGGTGACGACGGTGAGGGCGGGGGAGCCGGTGGCGAGGTCGGGCCGGGCGGCCAGCGCGCGGGCCACCTCCGTGGTCGTGGTGCCGCCGGTCAGGCCGATCACCTCGCCGGGGACGATCAGGGCCGCGACCGTCTCGCTGATCCGGCTCTTCTCGGCGGCCCGGCGCGAGGTGCGGTAGCGCAGCGGGAGTTCGTACGAGACCCCCTGGAGGACCGCTCCGCCGCGCGTGCGCACCAGCAGCTGCTGTTCGGCGAGCTGGTCGAGGTCGCGGCGGATGGTGGCGGCGGACACGCCGAGGGCCTCGGCGGCGGGCTCCACCTCCAGTTCGCCCCGCTCCACCAGCAGGTCCAGCAGTGTCTGCCAGCGTTCCTTGCGGGTCATCGGCCGCCCCTTCGATCTGTGATCCGGTCTTCGCCTCGCTGTTCGCTTCGGCGTGCCCTCTTGGCCTACGTATCGACATTAACGCAGGAGATCACCCCTGAGATGCTTGAAGTTGCGCGAAAAGCAGCAGTATCTTGCAGGAACAAGCATTCAGGGGTGCACGCACCGCGCTAGGGAGCCGCCATGAGCCATGTCGCGTACGAGTTGGGCACGCAGCCCGCATGCTGGGAGCGGGCCGCCGAACTGGCCCCGGAACGCCGGGCGGTGCTGCCGCGGCCGGGGGAGCGTACCGCGATCGTCGGGTGCGGGACCTCGTACTACATGGCCCAGGCCGCCGCCGCACTGCGGGAGGAGGCCGGAGCGGGCGAGACCGACGCCTTCCCCGCCTCCGAGTTCCCCCGCCACCGGCGCTACGACCGGGTCATCGCCCTGACCAGGTCCGGGACCACCACCGAGGTGCTCGACCTGCTCGCCGGACTGCGCGACGCGGGCGTACCCACCACCGCCGTCATCGGGGACCCGTCCACCCCGGTCATCACCCTGGCCGACGAGCTCGTCGTACTGGACTTCGCCGACGAGCAGTCCGTGGTCCAGACCCGGTTCGCCACCACGGCCCTGACCCTGCTGCGCGCCCACGTCGGCCTGCACAGCCCCTCCGTGGTCGCCGACGGGCGCACCGCGCTCACCGACCCGCTCCCCGCCGAGCTGGAGACCCGGGGGCAGTTCACCTTCCTCGGCCGCGGCTGGAGCGTCGGCCTCGCCAACGAGGCCGCGCTGAAGATGCGCGAGGCCTCCCTGTCCTGGGCCGAGTCCTACCCGGCCATGGAGTACCGGCACGGACCCATCAGCGTCACCGCGCCCGGCACCGCCACCTGGTCGCTCGGCGACGCTCCCGAGGGCCTGGCCGACCAGGTGCGGGGGACCGGAGCCCAGTGGGTCGCCGGACACCTCGACCCGCTCGCCGAACTGGTCCGCGTACACCGGCTCGCCGTGGCCGTCGCCGCCCACCAGGGGCTCGACCCGGACGCGCCGCGCAACCTGACCCGCTCGGTGATCCTCACCAGCGGAGAGGAAGCGGTCCGATGAGCCTGGTCTCCGCCGGCGGGCTCGTCCTGGAGGCGGCGGCCCGGGGCCGCGCCGTCGCCGCCTTCAACATCATCACGCTGGAACACGCCGAAGCCGTCGTCGCGGGCGCCGAATCGGCTGACCTGCCCGTCGTCCTCCAACTCAGCGAGAACGCCGTCAAGTTCAGGGGCGGACAGCTGCTGCCCATCGCCCGTGCGGCCGTTGCCGTCGCCGAGGCCGCCGGGGTGCCGGTCGGCCTGCACCTGGACCACGTCAAGAGCTCCGAGCTGCTGCGCCAGGCCGTGGACGCCGGATTCAGCTCGGTCATGTACGACGCCGCGCACCTGCCCTACGCCGAGAACCTGGAAGCCACCCGCTCGGCCGCCGACTGGGCGCACGCCAACGGGCTCTGGATCGAGGCCGAGCTCGGCGAGGTCGGCGGGAAGAACGGGGCCGCGCCGCTGGACCCGCACGCACCCGGCGCCCGTACCGACCCCGACGAGGCGCGGCGGTTCGTCGCCGACTCCGGCGTGGACGCGCTGGCCGTGGCGATCGGCAGCAGCCACGCCATGACCAGCCGGACCGCGGCCCTGGACCACGCCCTGCTCGGCCGGCTCGCCAAGACCGTCGACGTGCCCCTCGTCCTGCACGGATCCTCCGGCCTGCCGGACGCGGAACTCGCCGCGGCCGTCGCCGGCGGCATCCGGAAGGTCAACATCGGCACCGCCCTCAACGTGGCGATGACCGAGGCCATCCGCACCCATCTGACCCCCGCGGACCCCCGCCCGTATTTGGCCGCCGCAAGGGAGGCGATGAAGGCGACGGCCGCCGCTATGATCAGCGCCCTGAACTGACGGGCACGGGTACCGGGGGGACTTCTTGGAGACGCAGCGGGGCCACATCAACAGACGGCGGTTCCTCCTGGGAGCGGGGGTCCCGCTGCTGCTCGCCGGGGCGGGGCTCGGCTACGCGCTCTGGCCCGAGGAGGAGGACAGCGAGAAGGTCCGCACCGACCTGGAGCCGCTGAACCGGCGCTTCTGGACCGCGCTGGGCGACGTCACCGACGCGCACTGGCTGGGTTACGACATAGACGAGTCCAACAACGACCGGTCGATACCGAGCCCGGACTCCCGCGTACGCCTCGTCGGGATAGCCCGCCTCAAGGCGGGCACCGGGAACCGGATCCTGCGCGATCCCGCCCACAAGTTCGAGGTCACGACACTGTCCACGCTGCCGGACAAGCTGAAGCCGTACGTCCCCTCCAGCGCGGCCTGGCGGCAGAGCGACACCTACGACAGCCGCGCCCTGGCGGAGGGCCTGAACGTGGTGCCGACGGGCAGCTTCTCCTTCGACGGCATCCGCGACCTCGTCTACTTCGACTACGTCTTCCTGTACAGCTGAGCCGGGCCCCGGGGGAGAGTTCCCACTCAGCGGGAGGGCGGCCGCGCGGGCGTTGAACGTGCGGCGGGGGCGGTGTTTCGCCGGAGGCGGGAGCAGGAGCCGACGAGGTAAGGCCACCGCACATGCCGCAGCCGCATCTCCCCCACCGCTTCGGGGTGTTCCTCGCCCCCTGCCACCGGCCGGACCGGGACCCCGCGCTCCAGCTGGGCCGGGACCTCGACCTGGTCACCGCCCTCGACCGGCTGGGGTACGACGAGGTCTGGGTGGGGGAGCACCGCTGCGCGGGCTACGAGATCACCGCCTCGCCCGAGCTGTTCCTCGCGGCCGCCGCCGAGCGGACCACCCGGATCCGGCTCGGGACCGGCCAACTGCCCTCCGACGTCCACATGATGGGGGTCGGCCCCCGGCGCTCCCGCGCGATGACGGACCTGAACATCGTCCGTGCGCACCGCCCCCGGCACCAGCCTGCGCTGCTCAGCGTGTGGCTTGACGACGCCCGGGAGTCGCGAGTCCCAGGCTGTGTTCGTGTGCAGGAACCCGGAGTGCGGGCCTTCGCCTCCCTGCGCCGCCCCGAGGAGCACGTCAAGGTCCTGATCCGCCCCGGGCTCCCGGGAATCGGGGTGGTGGTCCGCTGACCCTTCCGGATTCTTGGAACAGGTTCTACTCTGCCCCCGCGGTGGCGGTGGACGACCGCGAGACCTTGAGCCACAAGAGACCCGGAGGGGCCGTGCACCTCGAATACACGCCTGAGCAGCAGCAGTTGCGCACCGAGCTGCGCGCCTACTTCGCCGAGCTGGTCCCCGAGGACGTCTACGGCCGGTACGAGGACCCGGCCGCGCAGAAGCGCTTCTACCGGGAGACCATCCGCAGGCTCGGGGCCGACGGCTGGCTCGGGGTCGGCTGGCCGAAGGAGTACGGCGGGCGCGGCATGTCGCCCATGGACCAGTTCATCTTCTTCGACGAGGCCGCCCAGGCCGTCGTACCGCTGCCGCTGATGGCGCTCAACACCGTCGGGCCGACGATCATGCAGTTCGGCACCGACGAGCAGAAGGCCTACTTCCTCCCCAAGATCCTCGCGGGCGAGATCGACTTCGCCATCGGCTACAGCGAGCCGGACGCCGGCACCGACCTCGCCGCCCTCAAGTGCAAGGCGGTGCGCGAGGGCGACGAGGAGACCGGCACCTACGTGGTCAACGGGCAGAAGATCTGGACCACCAACGGCGACACCGCCGACTGGGTCTGGCTCGCCGTCCGCACCGACCCCGAGGCCCCCGCGCACAAGGGCATCACCATGCTCCTCGTGCCGACCGCCGACCCCGGCTACTCCTGCACCCTCATCAACACCCTGGCCTCGCACGACACCACCGCCAGCTACTACGAGGACATCCGCGTCCCCGCGAGCCGCCGCGTCGGCCAGGAGAACAAGGGCTGGCGGCTGATCACCAACCAGCTCAACCACGAGCGGGTCACCCTGGCCGCCCACGGCACGATGGCCATCCGCGCCCTGCACGACGTCCAGCGCTGGGCCGCCGAGACCAAGCTCGCCGACGGCCGCCGCGTCATCGACCTCTCCTGGGTCCGCGGCCGCCTCGCCCGCACCCACGCCCGCCTCGACGCCATGAAGCTGCTCAACTGGCAGATGGTCAACGCCGTCCAGGACGGCACCCTCACCCCGCAGGACGCCTCCGCCGTCAAGGTTTACGGCTCCGAGGCGCGCAGGGACGCGTACGCCTGGCTGATGGAGGTGGTCGGCGCGGCCGGCTCCCTCAAGGACGGCTCCGCGGGCGCGGTCCTGCACGGCGAACTGGAGCGCGGCTACCGCAGCGCGGTGATCTTCACCTTCGGCGGCGGCAACAACGAGATCCAGCGCGAGATCATCTCGTGGATCGGCCTGGGCATGCCGCGCGTCCGCCGCTGAGCCGGGGGCTACCCGGTACCAGGCGCGGGCGTATCGGCGGACCGCCCCGCCGCATTCCTTCTTTCTGCTCTGAGGAGAGGACTGCGTGGCCCATCGCAACGCACCGCAAAGCAGGCGGCGGACCCGACCCGTTGCCCCAGGCCAGGTATGGCTCTTCCGTGCCGGTCTCGTGCGATTGCGCTGGGCCCGTCCCGCCATCGACGCACTGATACCCGAACGCCTCGCGCCCAGCGGAGACGTCCTCTTCCACTGCGCCCAGATCGAAGCGATGAGGAGCTCACCCCTCATGCGCGAGCAACTCTCCAACCCCAAGGCCGACGAGTTCTTCCAAGACAGAATCGTTCGCGGCCGGGTCCTGCACATCCAACGCGGCTCCCGCCCGGAGGCCGAGGATGACGCAGCCCTCACCGACACCAAACTTCGCATCGCGAACCGGCACAGTGAGCGCCGGGACCTCACCGGGTTCCCCGAGCTCGTCTTCCTCATCACCGCGGAACCCGGCGACCTGGGGACCCACTGGCTCACCTCCCCGATGCTGCGGGCGGCCGGGTGGTCCAAGACCGCCTTGAACGCCCTCATCCCGGAAAACGCCTACCGCTTCGGGGGTGACAGCCCCAGCGACTCGGAGGTGCTCTACAACCGGGCACAGATCGATGCTGTTCTCAGATCCCCGGTGGGCACCAGAATCGCCGCCATCAGCTTCTGGACCGACCGCGCCGTACGTGACCAGGTGCGAGTACTCCAACAAGGCTCACGCCCCGGAGCCAAGCAGGGCGCCGAATCCGTAGCCTGCTACATCAGCTCACACCGCAAGGTCCCGCAACCGACCTCCGCCCCGGGGGCCCTGCCCGCTCGGGAACTGAACCCCACCCCTGTGCCGCTCCCGCCCCAACGGCTGGCGCCCGTGAACTTCGCGTACCCGGTCAGTACCGAGCCCGCCCGGCGGACCGTCGTGCCCTCGGCTGCCCCAGCTGCGCCATTCGCACCCCCTTCGCAGGCTCAGAGAGCCACGGAGTACCGACGTCTCGTCCGCCTCACCGAGGATCGGCAGGCAGCCACCCGCGGTCAGCGCCGCCCGGCCAACGCCCGGCCTGTGCGGCTCTCCTCCGCCCGCGACGCCGTGATTCTGCGCAGTGGCGGCCGCTGCGAGAACCCCCGCTGCGGAGGCCAACCAGAGGACTTCACCGACGCAGGCGCCCCACTCCTCGACGTCGACCACATCGACGAGATCGCCGCCGGCGGCGCCGACGACCCCGTACAGATGATTGCCCTGTGCCCGAACTGCCACCGCATCAAGACGTACGGGAGAAGCAGGCACGAGCTGATACCGATCCTGCGCGATATCGCCAGGCAGCGGCATGCCAGCCTCTTCGCCCCCGAGTGAGCTTGTTCTCTCACCTGATGGGCCCGGGGCGAGGCCCGAGTACTCCGCCGAGGCGGGTGTCGTGTGCGGCGCGAGTGGCCGCTCGCACACTCGTGACGAGCAGTACACACGGAAGCGGTTCGGAGCAGAGGAGAAGGATCCGTGCTGGTGGACGACCGTTGCGGCTTCCGTGCTGCCTACCGGTGGTCCGGGTGGACCCAGCTCGGCCTGCGGAACTTCAGGAAGCAGGGCGGCGCCAGGATGCCCCGGTCCAGCAGCCCGCCGCCGACGATCAGCAGGTAGCGCCACAGGGGCTGGCCGCTGAACCGGTCCGGCGGTACGAAGCCGATGAAGAGGGTGGCGACCGAGGCCACGGCGCCGGGTCCCGGCCACCAGGTGACGGCGGGGACCCGGAAGCCTCGTTCGACCTCCGGCCGGCTCCTGCGGAGCTCGACCACCGCCGCGAACATCAGCAGGTAGGCGATCAGGTAGATCTGCACCGTGATCACCGAGAACTTCCAGTACGCGCTGGTGACGTCGTTGCTGAACGCGTACAGCACGCCGATCTCCATGACGTTCCGCGGGATGCCGTACTGGTTGACGCCGAGCGCGGCCGCAACCAGCATCACGCCGACGACCTTCGTCATCCAGCCGATGTGGAAGTGGTCGAAAAAGGCCTCGAAGGCCTGCATCAGCCCGGCCGTGAGGCTCAGCTCCTTCGAGGGCATCACCCACGCGATCGCCAGGGCCGGAAGGTTGAAGATCAGCAGGACCAGGCCGGTCGCCAGGAACATCGACCTCGGGTACTCGCTCCTCGGACGGCGCAGCGAGGAGACGTGTACGCCGGTTGCCCTGGCCGAGGAAGACGATGCCCAGGAGCACCAGCAGGACGCCGGGGACCAGCGTGCCGATGACGAGCCCGGCGGAGGAGAGCCCCGCGACCGTCCTGGTCCCCCGGGAGAGGATCCAGACCCCGCTCCAGTAGACGACGACGATGACGATCGCGACGTACAGGCCGTTCTCGGCGAGCCCCGGGTCGATGACGTAGGCGAAGGTGCTCGCCACGTACGCCAGCAGGCTCGGGTAGTAGGCGATGGTCATGGCGAACTGGCACCACACCGCGAGGAACCCGAGCGGCTTGCCGAGCGCCTCGCTCACCCACCGGTAGATGCCGCCGGACCAGCCCGAGGCCAGCTCGGCGCCGACCAGGGCGGTGGGGAGGAGGAAGACGACGGCGGGCAGCAGGGAGAGGAAGATCGCGGCGAGGCCGTAGATCGCCGTGGAGGGGGAGGGGCGCAGACTGGCGACGGAGGCGGTCGTCATCAGGGCGAGCGTCGCCCAGGAGATGAACTGCCCCTTCGTCCCGCGGCCGGCACCGGCGCCGGTCCCGGCCTCGATCTCGTCGGAAGTCTCTTCCGTGGTGGCCATCGCCCCATGCTCGGGAGCCGCCCCGGGTCCCGCACACGGAAGGCGGGCTCGGACCCGGTTCAGACCTGGCCGGCCCCGCCGTCGACGAAGAGCTCGATCCCGGTGATGAAGCTGCTCTCCCGGGAGGCGAGGAACAGCGCCGCCGCTGCCACCTCCTCCGGACGCCCGGCCCGGCCGAGCGGGACCCCGGCCGTGGCCCGCTCCCGTACGCCGGCGGGCGCCTGCGCCAGGGCCGGGGTGTCGACCGGGCCCGGGCTGAGGGTGTTGACCCGGATGCCGCGCCCCGCGAGCTCCAGGGCGAGGCTGCGCGCGAGCGACCGTACGGCGGCCTTCGTGGCGGCGTACACGCCGAACCGGGTGGACGCCGAGGAGCCGGCCGCCGAGCCCAGCAGGACGACCGAGGCGCCGTCCCGCAGCAGCGGCAGGGCCCGCTGCACGGTGAAGTAGGTGCCCCGGAAGTTGAGGTCCGAGGTCGCGTCGAACTGTTCCTCCGTGAACTCGGCGAAGCCGCCCGCCGGACCGCCGCCCGCGTTGGCCACCAGTACGTCGATCGGCCGGCCCTCCTCCGCGACGGCCGCGTACAGCCGGTCCAGGTCCTCGACGCGGGAGGCGTCACCGGGCACGGCGACGGCGTTCGGGCCCAGTTCCAGGGCGGCCGAGGCGAGCTCCTCCGCCCGTCTGCCGGTGATGAAGACCCGCGCGCCCTCCCGTACGAAGCGGTGCGCCGTCGCCAGGCCGATGCCGGCCGAACCGCCGGTGATCACGGCGACCTGTCCCGCGAGCTGCCCTTCGCGCCGCCCTTCGCGCCGGCCGTCGAGCTGTCCTTCGAGCCGTCCCGTACGCATGACCGTGCCTCCTCGTCCCGAGGGGAAGCGGGTGCGGTCCGCCGACGGGAAATCCTAGTGGCGCGTACGGGCGGTCCACCGGTGGAATGCTGGAAGGGCGGCCCCGCACGGGCGGACGGCGGTCCGGACGGGCCGGCGGGTGGGAACGGCAGCGCGAACGAGGGGGAGGAACGGGCATGGGTGAGAGCGAAAGTCCCGATCCCGGGCTCTACGGCCCCGGATCCGTCACCTGGCAGTGCCACGGCGACCCGATCATGTGGATCGCCGGAGTCCGCGCGCTCTACCTCCAGGCCCTGCACCCGCGCGCCGTCCGCGGGGTCATGGAGAACAGCACCGCGCTCGGCGGCGCGGAGGGCCCGGGCGACGCCTGGGGCCGGCTGATCCGCACCGCCGACTTCGTCGGCACCATCACCTACGGCACCACCGAGGCCGCCGAACGGGCCGGCGCCCGCGTCCGCAAGATCCACAGCATGCTCTCGGCCACCGACCCCGTCACCGGTGAGCGGTTCCGCGTCGACGACCCCGAGCTCCTCCTGTGGATCCACTGCGCCCAGATCGACAGCTTCCTGCACGTGCTGCGCCGCTCGGGCGTACCGCTCAGCCCCGACCAGGCCGACCGCTACGTCGCCGAGAACCTCGTCAACGCCCGCCTCGTCGGGCTGGACCCGTCCGGGGTACCCGCCGACACCGCCGAGCTGGTCGCCTACTTCGAGCGGATCCGCCCCGAGCTCGCCGCCGGGCCCGACGCGCACGCCGTCGACGCCTTCCTGGACGGCCCGCCGGTGCACCCCCTCCTGGTTCCTGGCCGAAATCTGGTGTGGCGTCCGCTCGCCGCCCTCGCCTACGACACCCTCCCCGGCTGGGCGCACCAGCTGTACGGCCGCCCCGCACCGGCCCCGCGCACCGTCACCCGCCGCCTGCGTCTCACCGGTAGCCTGCTGCGCAGCATTCCCGCAGGTCTACGCTGGCAGCTGCCTCCAGGTCACATCTTGAAAGCGATGCGCCGCATGGGCCCCGGGAGCCGCCCCGCGCCGTACACACTGCGTACATCAGCGGCCATACTGGACCGGCCGGGGAGGGCGTAGCACGACACACGGGGGCGACTTCAAGACATGGCGGAGTCCAGACTGATCCAAGGCCGGTACCGGTCGCTCGATCTGATCGGCCGTGGGGGCATGGGCGAGGTGTGGAGGGCCCGCGACGAGTCGCTGGGCCGGCAGGTCGCCGTCAAATGCCTCAAGCCCATAGGGCCCGAGCAGGACGCCCACTTCACCCAGGTGCTGCGCGAGCGCTTCCGCCGCGAGGCGCGCGTCGCCGCGTCCCTCCAGCACCGGGGCGTCACCGTCGTCCACGACTTCGGCGACGACAGCGCCGCCGGCGGTCCCCTCTACCTCGTCATGGAGCTCCTCGAGGGCCGCAACCTCAGCCAGCTCCTGGAGGACAACGAAGCGCGCCCGCTCCCCGTGGACGTGGTCGTCGACATCGCCGAGCAGATGGCCGCCGCCCTCGGCTACACCCACGACCAGGGCGTCGTGCACCGGGACCTGAAGCCCGCGAACATCATGCGGCTCACCGACGGCACGGTGAAGATCTGCGACTTCGGCATCGCCCGGCTCGCCGCCGACATCGGCTTCACCGCGAAGCTGACCGGCGGCGGCATGGCCATGGGCACCCCGCACTACATGTCGCCCGAGCAGATCGCGGGCGGCGAGGTCGACCACCGCAGCGACCTCTACTCGCTGGGCTGCGTCCTCTACGAGATCGCCACCGGCGCCCCGCCCTTCGACCTCGGCGACTCCTGGTCCGTCCTGGTCGGCCACCGCGACACCGCGCCCGTGCCCCTGCGCGAGCACCGGCCCGAGCTGCCCGGCTACTTCGAGCGGCTGGTGCTCGACCTGCTCGCCAAGTGCCCGGAGGACCGCCCGGGCGACGCCCGCCACCTGCACCGGCGCCTCGTCGAGGCCCGCCTCGGCCCCGGCGCGGGGACGGGCGCGCACCCGCCACTGCCCGAATGGGCCGGCGGGATGACCGCCGGTCGCAAGGCCGGCATCGACGCCCGCCCCGCGAGCGGGGAATGGGCCGTCCTCACCGGCTCGTGGACGGCCGCCCGCCCGAGCGGCGAGCAGCCCGTGCCGGGCCCGCACGCCCACGCGGGTTCCCCGGCGGCGCCGCCCTCCGGGGTCCCGGCCGCGCAGGCCGCCGGGACCTCTGCCGTGGCGTCCGCACCGTCCGCCGCGAACCCGGCCGTACCGTCCGCCGGCGCGCCGTCCGTCGTGCGGCCGCGCCCGGCCGAGGACCCGCGGCTCACCGCCGCGTACGGGGTCACGCGCGCCGCCGCCGACCCCACCGGCCGGGCCGCGCTCGACGCCGGGCACGCCCGGGCCTTCGCCCTCAGCCGGGCCGGCCGCACCGAGGAGGCCCTCGCCGGGTACAGGGCCGTGGCCGAGGGCCGGGCCCGGGTGCTCGGCCCGGACCACGCCGACACCCTCGCCGCACGGCAGGAGGCCGCGTACGAGACGGGCCTGCTCGGCCGCCACCAGGAGGCCTACGAGGGCTACCGCGCGGTGCTCGCCGGCCGCGAGCGGACGATGGGCCGCAGCCACCCCGACACCCTGCGCTGCCGGCACAACCTGGCCTGCGCCCTCGGCGCCCTCGGCCGCTTCTCCGAGGCCCACGCCGTCGCCGCCGAGGTCGCCGCCGACCGGGCGGAGGCCCTGGGGGCGGAGCACGCGGACACGCTGCTGACCCGCTACGAGGCGGCGTACGCGCTGGGCCGCCTGGAGCGCTGGGAGGAGGCCCTGGAGGGGTTCCGGCACATCGCCGCCGTCCGGGCCCGGGTCCTGGGCCGCGACCACCCCGACACGCTCGCCGCGCGGTACGAGGCGGGCATCGCGCTCGGCCGCACCGGACGCTCCGACCAGGCCCTGGAGCTGTTCCGGGAGCTGGTCCGCGACCGCACCCGCGCCTACGGGGCCGCCGACCCGGAGACGCTGCGGGCCCGCCACGTACTCGGGGTGAACCTGGGGCGCCTGGAGCGCTGGGAGGAAGCGGTGGCCGAGGCCCGGCAGGTGGGCGAGGCGCGGGCCCGGGCGCTCGGCGCCGAACACCCCGACACGCTGGTCAGCCACCGGGAACTCGCCGTCGGGCTCGGCCGGCTGGGCCGCTGGGACGAGGCGCTGCCGGTCTACCGGGAACTGTCCGGCATCCGCGAACGGTCGCTGGGCGACGACCATCCCGACACGGTCGCCGCCCACGCCGACGAGGCGCACTGCCTGGAGCGGCTCGGGCAGGTGTGCTACCAAGAGCCATGACGACCTCGCGGGGCTTCGGTTCGGACGTGTACGACGCGGTGATCGTGGGCGGCGGCCACAACGGCCTGGTCGCCGCGGCCTACCTGGCACGGGCGGGCAGATCCGTACTGGTGCTGGAGCGGCTCGGCCACACCGGCGGGGCCGCCGTGTCCACCCGGCCGTTCGCCGGGGTCGACGCCCGCCTGTCCCGCTACTCCTACCTCGTCTCGCTGCTCCCCGCGAAGATCGTGCGCGATCTGGGGCTGAACTTCGAGGTCCGCAAGCGCTCCGTCTCCTCGTACACCCCCGTGGAGCGCGCCGGCCGGCCCGGCGGTCTGCTCGTCGGCGGCGGAGAGGCGCGCACCCGGGAATCCTTCGCGCGGCTGACCGGCTCGGACCGGGAGTACGAGAGCTGGCGCGCCTTCTACGCGACCACTGGGCGGGTGGCCGGACGGGTCTTCCCGACGCTGACCGAGCCGCTGCCCACGCGCGCCGAACTGCGGGCCCGCGTCGACGACGAGGCGGCCTGGCGGATGCTGTTCGAGGAGCCCATCGGGCAGGCGGTGGAGCGGGAGTTCACCGACGACCTGGTCCGCGGGGTCGTCCTCACGGACGCCCTGATCGGCACGTTCGCCGACGCCCACGACCGCTCGCTCGCACAGAACCGCTGCTTCCTCTACCACGTGATCGGCGGCGGCACGGGGGACTGGGACGTCCCCGTCGGCGGCATGGGCGCGCTCACCGACGCCCTGGCGGGGGCAGCGCTGGCGGCCGGCGCGGAGATCGCCACCGGGCACGAGGTGCTGCGCATCGACCCCGGCGGCAAGGCCGAGCCGTCCGAGGTGACCTTCCGGACGGCGACGGGCGAGGGCCGCGTCGCCGGACGGGTGGTGATCGTCAACGCCTCGCCCAGGGCGCTGGCCGAGCTGACGGGCGAGGAGCCCGAGGGGCCGGCCCCCGAGGGGGCCCAGCTCAAGGTCAACATGCTGCTGCGGCGGCTTCCGCGGCTGCGCGACACCTCCGTCGACCCCCGGGAGGCCTTCGGCGGGACCTTCCACATCGCGGAGGGCTACGAGCAGCTCGCCCGGGCCCACGCGGAGGCCGCGAGCGGCGAACTGCCCTCCGTACCGCCCTCGGAGATCTACTGCCACTCGCTGACGGACCCGTCGATCCTGGGACCGGAGCTGTCGGCGCAGGGCTACCAGACCCTCACCCTCTTCGGACTGCACGCCCCGGCCCGGCTGTTCGAACGCGACAACCAGGGGGCGAGGGAGGTGCTGCTCGCCGCCACCCTCGCCCAGCTCGACGCCCACCTGGCCGAACCGATCACCGACTGCCTGGCCTTCGACGCGGACGGCCGCCCGTGCATCGAGGCCAAGACCCCGCTCGACCTGGAGCGCGAACTGCGCCTGCCCGGCGGCCACATCTTCCACCGGGACCTGTCCTGGCCCTACGCGGAGCCGGACCGGGACGGCGGCCGGTGGGGCGTGGAGACGGACCACCCGGGCGTCCTGCTGTGCGGCGCGGGCGCGGTGCGCGGGGGCGGCGTCAGCGGGGTCCCCGGGCACAACGCGGCGATGGCGGTGCTGGGGCACTGACGCCGCGCCCCGGCCGGGACGCCCCCGCCGCCCGCGGACCCGCGGTCAGGCGACGGGGTCGATCACCACGATCGGGATCTCCCGCTGGGTCTTGGCCTGGTACTCGTCGTACGAGGGCCAGTGCTTCACCATGAGCGGCCAGAACGCGGTCCGCTCCTCGGAGCTCGCGGTGCGCGCGATGCCCTGCAGGACCTTCGGGCCGACCTGGACCCGGACCTCGGGGTGCTCGGAGAGGTTCCGGTACCAGAGCGGGTCCGCGGGGTCGCCGCCCTTGGAGGCGACGATGAGGTAGCGGCCGCCGTCCTCGCCGTAGATGAGCGGGGTGCGCACCGGCTTGCCGGACTTGCGGCCGATGGTGGTCAGGAGCAGGGTCTGGGTGTTGTTCCAGTACTGCCCCTCGGTCCCGCCCGATCCGACGTACTTCTTGACGTGGTCCAGGACCCAGCCGGGCTTGGGGTCGATCGGGTTGTCCCAGTCGATGTCGCTCTCGATATCGCTGCCGATGTCGCTCATAGCGCTGTGCCCGCCTTCGTGTCGTCGGTGTCGTATGAGATTCCGTGTTGAACAGTCAACAACTCATACCAACGAACAGGAAGGCTCCTGGGTACGGGGGCCGCCCGGCCATGGGTCAGCGGGCCCCGGTTCCTCCGAATGCGGCGAGAAGGCCGAAGGGGGGCCGGGTTCCAGGGCTCACCTCACCGCCGGGCACATCACCAGGGGATCTCGCCGGCGTCCGAGAAGAACCGGCCGGTCGGGCCGTCGTCGGGGAGGGTCGCGAGCTCGAGGGCGATCGCCGCGCCCTGTTCGGGGGTGCGCACGCCGCGGAAGCCGTTGAGGTCGGTCGCGACGTAGCCGGGGCAGCCGGCGTTGATCAGGACGTTCGTGCCGGCCAGCTCCCGGGCGTACTGGAGGGTGACGGCGTTCAGGAACGTCTTCGAGGGCGCGTACGCCACGGCGATCGGACCCGTCGTCTGCTCGGCACCGGGTCCTGACTGCCGGGTGAGGGAGCCGACACTGCTGGACATGTTCACGATCCGCGGTGAGGCGGAGCGGCGCAGCAGCGGCATCATCGCGTTGGTGACGCGGACGACGCCGATCACGTTGGTCTCCACGACCGTCCGGATGGTGGCGGGATCGACCCGGGTGGGCTCCTGCGGCCAATCGCCGGTGATGGCGGCGTTGTTGACGAGCACGTCGAGGCGTCCGGCCCGTTCCTCGATCAGCCGCGCGGCGGCGGTCGCGCTCACGTCGTCGGTGACGTCCAGAGGTACGCCGAAGGCGTCGACCCCGGCCGCGCGCAGCTTCTCCACCGCGGTCTCGCGGCGCTGATCGTCGCGGGCGCCGACGCCGACGCTCCAGCCGAGGGCGCCCAGGCCCGCCGCGATCTCGTAGCCGATTCCCTTGTTCGCGCCGGTGACCAGCGCGATCGTTCGTTCGCTCATGGGGACCATGCTGCCCGCGGGCCCGGGCGGCGGTCCAAGACCGATCGGGTGGGCGGCGATACCGTCAGGGTATGGAACGGGAGGTCTGGAGTAGCGTGGCCGGATGGAGACCCGGGAACTGCGCTACTTCGTCGCCGTCGCTGAAGAGCTGCACTTCGGGCGCGCCGCGCAGCGGCTCGGGATCGCGCAGCCGCCTCTGTCGCGGGCGATCCAGCAGCTCGAACGCCGGCTCGGGGCAGTACTGCTGGACCGGACCAGCCGCACCGTCACCCTGACCGAGGCCGGCTCGGTGCTGCTGGCCGAGGGCCGGGCCGCCCTCGACGCGGTCGACGCCGCCGAGCGCAGGACCCGCCGCGCCGCCGTCTCCGCGACCGGCCGTCCCGGCCTGGTCCTGGTGACGAAAGCCAGCGCGTCCAGGGATCTGCTGGCGAAGCTGCTCGACGCGTACGCCGCCGAACCCGGCGCGGTCCCCGTCGACGTCATCCTGTGCGGGCCGGCCGAGCAGGAACGGTTCCTGCGCGAGGGCCGGGCCGACGTGGCGCTGCTGCACCGGCCGTTCGACTCGACGGCCGGGTTCCACACCGAAGAACTCAGAACGGAGGGCCAGGTGGTGATCCTTCCGGCCGGGCATCCGCTCACCGTCCGGGCCCATGTGCACATGGCCGACATCACCGGGCTGCCGGGCCTGCCCCTGCCGCGCTGGCCCGACCCCGACGGCACCTACCCGCCCGGCCCCGGCCCGCAGGTCCGCGACCACGCGCAGTTGTTGCAGCTCGTCGCGCTCGGCCGGGCCTGCGCGGTCTCACCGGACTCGTGCCGGGCCCAACTGGCCGATGACCTCTCCGCCGTGCCCGTGCTGGACGCGCCGAACGTCACCACCGTGATCGCCTGGCCACCGCACAGCCGGTCCAGAGCCGTCGCCGACCTGGTCCGGACCGCGACAGGTCTCCAGTAGCTCCGAGACGCCCGGCCGGATTCCACCTTTCGTCACGCGTGGGTACGGCAGAAGGCGCGGACGGCGTGGTTGAACCGCTCCGGAGCCTCGAGGTTGCTGACGTGCCCCGCACCGGGGAGCACCACGAGCTCGGTGTCCGCGATCGCGTCCTCGAACGCATGGGCGACACTCAGGGGTGACCGCACATCGAGCTCGCCCCAGAGGAGCAGGGTCGGCACCGTGATCGTGGGCAGCAGGTCGCGCTGGTCGGTCTCGGCCATCAGGAACAGCTCGGCTCCCAAGGTCTCCGGCCGTACGTCTTCGTCCATCGCGCCCAGCAACGGCACGAACGCGGCGGGAGGGTCGCCGGCGAACAGCCCCGGCACGGCCGGATCGAACCGTTCCCGGGGCGCCGCGAGCATCCGCTCGGTCCCCTCGACGCGGGCCGCCACCTCCTCCGGCGGCAGCGAGCCCTTCCACCCGGCGTAGGTGTCGGCCAGGATCAGCGTCCTGACCAGCCCCGGATGGTGGCGGTACAGCTCCAGCACGACCGTCCCGCCCCAGGAGAGCCCGGCCACGTGGGCCGGGCCGAGCCCCAGCGCCTCGATCACGGCGGCGAGGCAGTGCGCGAAATCCGCCAGGCCGAAGCCGGCCGGCAGATCGCAGGAGCGCCCCGCGCCCGGCTCGTCCCAGGCGACCACGGTGAACTCGTCGGCCAGGTCCGAGAGTTGCGGCTGCCACATGCGGCCGTCCCAGCCCGCTCCGTGGACGAGCACCAGGGGCGGTCCCTGACCCGCGCGCGCGTAGGCGACCTCGACCCCGCCGACCTGCACCGTAGCCATGACACCAGGCTAGGGCCGGCTGCGGGCGGTGTCGCGGGGTGCGGCCGGTGTCGCGGGCCCGGCAGGATCCGGAAGGGACGGCCTAGTCCGCCGAGCGGGACCAGCCCGTCGCCTCGATGCGGGACGCGTCCGCGGGCCGGTCCTCGGCGAAGAGGAGGCGGGCGGGCTCCGAGACGCGCAGGACGTCGACGTAGACGCCGCGGCCCACGTAACGGCCCTGCGCGGCATGGCGGAAGCGCAGCCGGACCTCGCGGCCGGCCCAGGCCGTGAGCGGGGCTTCGAGCCGGTGCCAGATGCGGCCGGACCAGCCCGCGACGGAGCCGCGCGGCCACTGCTCGGCGACTCCGCCGGTGGTGCGTACGGTGCTGAAGGGCAGCGGCTCCCAGCTCCGCCCGTCGGCGGAGGCTTCCAGGTGCAGGGCTCCCTCGCCGGGCACGGTGTCCCACCACACCGCGCAGCGCAGCCGGGCGGAGTCGGTGGCCGGGGTGAGTGGCGGCAGGGTCAGGGTGCCCGAGGCGCCGGTCTCCATGCCGGAGAACCAGGCCGGGCCCCCGTGCCGGGTGCGGACGGGGACCGCGCGGGCGAAGCGGTTGCCGGTGGCGACGCGGGGGGCACTGCCCGCGCGCCAGGTCCGCACGGGGTGGACGGAGTTGCCCAGCAGGATCAGGAAGGAGTCGGTGGAGGGGTCCAGGACGAGGGAGGTACCGGTGAAGCCGGTGTGTCCGGCGGAGTGCGGGGTGGCCATGGCGCCCATGTACCAGTGCTGGTAGAGCTCGAAGCCGAGGCCGTGGTCGTCGCCGGGGAAGGCGGTGTTGTAGTCGGTGAAGAGCAGCTCGACGGAGGCGGGGCGCAGGATGCGCTTGCCGGCGTAGACCCCGCCGTCGAGGAGGGTGCGGGCGAGGATGGCCAGGTCCCAGGCGGTGCCGAAGACACCGGCGTGGCCGGCGACGCCGCCCAGCGCGTGCGCGTTCTCGTCGTGGACCTCGCCCCAGACGAGCCCGCGGTCGAGGCCGGACCAGGGCGGGCGCTGCACTTCGGTGGCGGCCGTGACCCGGCGCCAGGAGAGCGGTGGGTTGTAACGAGTGCGGTGCATCCCGAGTGGAGCGGTGATCTCGTCCTGGAGCAGCAGGTCCAGAGTGTGACCGGTGATCCGTTCCAAGAGCAGCTGGAGGGCGATGAGGTTGAGGTCCGAGTACCGGTAGACGGTCCCCGGCGTCTCCTGCGGTCTCACCGACCAAAGGAGCCTCAACTGCCCCGCCCGGGTGGGCTCCTGGTAGAAGGGGGCCCAGGACCGCAGCCCCGAGGTGTGCGTCAGGAGCTGGCGGACGGTGATGGCCTCCTTGCCGCCACCCGTGAACTCGGGCAGGTACCGGTTCACCGGCGCCTCCAGTTCCAGGTGCCCGCGCTCCATCTGCTGCACGGCCAGCAGCGAGGTGAACAGCTTCGACAACGAGGCCAGGTCGAAGACCGTGTCCTCCGTCATCGCGATGCGCTCCGCGGCCGGGAACTCCCGCACCCGGTCGGTGCGGCCGTCGTAGTCGGCGTACCGGACGGCGTCGCCCATCGCCCGGTGCAGCGCCACGGTGCGGCCCCGGCCGGCCAGGACCACGGCGCCGGCGTAGTACGGATGCTCGGGGGAGGGGCCGAGGAACCGCCGCGCCTCGTCCGCCACCCCTTCGAGGTGCCTCTCCAGGAGTCCCGCCTGGCGGGCGGAACCGTAGCGCAGCCGCAGTCCCTGGAGTGAGCGCCGCTCGGCGGGCGTCCCGGCGGCCCCCGCGGCCCCGGGCAGCGCCGCCTGCAGTACGAGTACGCCGCCCAGCGCCAGCAGCCGCGCGCCGAGCCGCCGCCGGCTGAGCCCGCCGCTTGCGCTGTCGCTCCCGCCGCTGTCGCTCCCGCTGCCGTGGCCGCCGCTTCCTCCGGTCTGCGCCTCACCGTCGTTCCCGGCTGACTTCCGTTCGTCCATGACCGGTCCTCCCGTCCACCGTCGCGCCCTCCCGAGTATCTGCCCGCCCAGAAGCCGGGCCCCGCAGCGACCGGCCCGCAAAGAATCTGACGCTGCATCAGAAAATCTCTTCCCTCGGCGGCCCGGCTGCGGCATCCTGCCGCCCATGGAGACGGAGCTGAGCAAGAAACTGGGAGTCGAGCACGCCATCTTCGGCTTCACGCCCTTCCCGGCGGTCGCCGCTGCCATCACCCGCGCGGGCGGGTTCGGGGTCCTCGGCGCGGTGCGCTACACCGCCCCCGACGACCTCAAGCGCGACCTCGACTGGATGCAGGAGCACACCGACGGCAAGCCCTACGGGCTCGACGTCGTCATGCCCGCCAAGAAGGCCGTCGACGGCATCAGCGAGGCCGACATCGAGGCGATGATCCCGGCCACGCACCGCGAGTACGTCCGCGACACCCTCGCCAAACACCACGTGCCCGAGCTCGCCGAGGGCGAGGCCTCCGGCTGGCGCATCACCGGCTGGATGGAGCAGGTCGCCCGCAACCAGCTCGACGTCGCCTTCGACTACCCCATCAAACTCCTGGCGAACGCCCTCGGTTCCCCGCCCGCCGACGTCATCGCACGCGCCCACGACCACGGGGTCCTCGTCGCCGCCCTCGCCGGCAGCGCCAAGCACGCCCGCCGCCACGCCGAGGCCGGCATCGACATCGTCGTCGCCCAGGGCTACGAGGCCGGCGGCCACACCGGAGACATCGCCTCGATGGTGCTCGTGCCCGAGGTCGTCGAGGCCGTCGCCCCGCTCCCGGTCCTCGCCGCCGGCGGCATCGGCAGCGGAGAGCAGATCGCCGCGGGCCTCGCCCTCGGCGCCCAGGGCGCCTGGCTCGGCTCCATCTGGCTCACCACCACCGAGGCCGACATGCACTCCCGCGCCCTCACCGAGAAGCTCCTCGCGGCCGGCTCCGGTGACACCGTCCGCTCCCGGGCCCTCACCGGCAAGCCCGCCCGCCAGCTGCGCACCGAGTGGACCGACGCCTGGGACGACCCGGAGGGTCCCGGCGCGCTCCCGATGCCGCTGCAGGGCCTGCTCGTCGCCGAGGCCGTCTCCCGCATCCAGAAGTACGAGATCCAGCCGCTGCTCGGCACCCCCGTCGGCCAGATCGTCGGGCGGATGAACAGCGAGCGCAGCGTCCAGGCCGTCTTCGACGACCTCACCAGCGGCTTCGAGCGAGCCATCGACCGCATCAACCGCATCGCCGGCCGAGCCTGAGAGGCGTGAGCAGCGACATGACCGACTCACCGAGCACGCCCGCGCAGAACCCGTCCCCCGCGCCGGCCGCGCAGCCCCCCAACGGATTCTGGGCCCAGGCCGCCGCCGACCCCGACCGCACCGTCCTGGTCACCCCCGAGGGCGAGGAGTGGTCCGCCGCGCGGCTGCACGCCGACGTCAACCGCCTCGTCCACGGCCTGCGCGCCGCCGGTATGGAGAAGGGCGACGTCTTCGCGGTCGTCCTCCCCAACGGCGTCGAGTTCTTCACCGCCTACCTCGCCGCCTCCCAGGCCGGCTTCTACCTGGTCCCGGTCAACCACCACCTGGTCGGCCCCGAGATCGCCTGGATCGTCTCCGACTCCGGCGCGAAGGTGCTCATCGCCCACGAGCGGTTCGCCGACGCCGCCACCGCCGCGGCCGACGAGGCGGGCCTGCCCGCGAGCCACCGCTACGCCGTCGGAGCCGTCGCGGGCTTCCGCTCGTACGGAGAGCTGCTCGACGGGCAGCCGGAGACCGCCCCCGAGGACCGCACGCTCGGCTGGGTCATGAACTACACCTCCGGCACCACCGGCCGGCCGCGCGGCATCCGCCGCCCGCTGCCCGGCAAGCTCCCGGAGGAGACGTACCTCGGCGGCTTCCTGGGCATCTTCGGGATCCGCGCCTTCGAGGGCAACGTCCACCTCGTGTGCTCGCCGCTCTACCACACGGCCGTCCTGCAGTTCGCGGCCGCCGCCCTGCACATCGGGCACCCGCTGGTCCTCATGGACAAGTGGACCGCCGAGGAGATGCTCCGCCTGATCGACCGGCACGCGTGCACACACACCCACATGGTCCCCACGCAGTTCCACCGGCTCCTCGCGCTCCCGCAGGACACGAAGGACGCGTACGACGTCTCCTCGATGCGGCACGCCATCCACGGCGCCGCGCCCTGCCCGGACCACGTCAAGCGGGCGATGATCGACTGGTGGGGCACCTGCGTGGAGGAGTACTACGCGGCGAGCGAGGGCGGCGGCGCCTTCGCGACGGCCGAGGACTGGCTGAAGAAGCCGGGAACCGTGGGCAGGGCCTGGCCGATCAGCGAACTCGCCATCTTCGACGACGACGGCAACCGGCTGCCGCCCGGTGAACTGGGCACCGTCTACATGCAGATGAAGACCGGCGGCTTCAGCTACCACAAGGACGAGGGCAAGACGAAGAAGAACCGCATCGGCGACTTCTTCACCGTCGGCGACCTCGGGCTGATGGACGAGGAGGGCTACCTCTTCCTCCGCGACCGCAAGATCGACATGATCATCTCGGGCGGGGTGAACATCTACCCGGCCGAGATCGAGTCGGCCCTGCTCACCCATCCGGCAGTGGCGGACGCCGCCGCCTTCGGCATCCCGCACCCCTCCTGGGGCGAGGAGGTCAAGGCGGTCATCGAGCCCGCCGAGGGCTTCGCGGCGAGCGACGCGCTGGCGGCGGAGATCCTCAACCACTGCGAGCGCCAACTGGCCGGGTACAAGCGTCCCAAGACCGTGGACTTCATCGAGACCATGCCGCGCGACCCCAACGGCAAGCTGTACAAGCGCCGGCTGCGCGATCCGTACTGGGAGGGCCACGAGCGCGCGATGTGAGAGCCGGGCCGACCCCGCGGGGCCGGCCCGCCGCACGCCCGCCACGCCCGGAGCGTTCGTGAGAAGTGCCACGTCAGAGCCCTGAGGGCGGCCGTTGCGCCGCACAAAGGGATCACTTCTGGCAAGTTGGCTGATATGAGTACGGCAACGCACAGATCCCCCCTGACCGACTGGACCGTCGTGGTCCCCGTGGTGGCCCTCGTCGCGCTCGCCTTCAGCTGGGGACGCGATCTGCCGGCACTCGCCGTGGGCCTGGTCGCCCTCTGCCTGGCCGGCGCGGTGCTGGCGGCGGTCCACCACGCCGAGGTCGTGGCCCACCGGGTGGGCGAACCCTTCGGCTCCCTCGTCCTCGCCGTCGCCGTCACCGTCATCGAAGTGGCCCTCATCGTCACCCTGCTGGCCGACGGCGGGGACAAGACCTCCTCCCTCGCCCGGGACACCGTCTTCGCCGCCGTCATGATCACCTGCAACGGCATCGTCGGCCTGTCCCTGCTCGTCGGGGCCCTGCGCAACCGCGTCGCCGTCTTCAACGCCGAGGGTTCGGGCGCGGCCCTCGCCACCGTCGCGACCCTGGCCGTACTCAGCCTCGTGCTGCCCACCTTCACCACCACCAAGCCCGGCCCCGAGTTCTCCACGGCGCAGCTGGCCTTCGCGGCCACCGCCTCCCTGGCCCTCTACGGGCTCTTCATCGCCGTGCAGACGGTCCGTCACCGCGACTACTTCCTGCCCGTCGACACCAAGCGGATCCGCAAGGAGGCCGCGCAGGCCGCCGCCGCGGCCGCGGCCGGCGAAGAGGACGAGCACGCCGAACCGCCCACCGCCCGCGCCGCCGTGATCAGCCTCGGTCTGCTCCTCGTCGCGCTGGTCGCGGTCGTCGGCAACGCCAAGGCGGTCTCCCCGACCATCGAACGCGGGGTCGCGGACCTCGGACTGCCCTACGCCGTCGTCGGTGTGATCATCGCGCTGCTGGTCCTGGCGCCCGAGACCCTGGCCGCCGTCCGCGCCGCCCGCCGCGACCGCGTGCAGACCAGCCTCAACCTGGCCTACGGCTCGGCCATCGCCAGCATCGGCCTGACCATCCCGGCCATCGCGCTCGCCTCGGTCTGGCTCTCCGGGCCGCTGATGCTCGGCCTCGAACCGCTCCACATGGTGCTGCTCGCGCTGACCGTGGTCGTCAGCGCCCTCACCATCGTCCCGGGCCGCGCCACGCTCCTGCAGGGCGGCGTCCACATCGTGCTGCTGGCGGCGTACCTCTTCCTCGCCGTCAGCCCCTGAGCGCGCCCGGCCGCGTACGGCCGCGTACGGCCGACCCCCGACCCGGGCGCCGTGCGGCCGTCCCATTCCGGTTCCTCCACTACATCGGCTCGCCGGATACACTCCCTCCGGTCCGGAGCTCCATCCAATCCGACCGACCCCACCCGCGGCGACCGCTCCCGGATGACGAGAGTCTTACGGCATCACCGCCGCCGGACGCCGGGGAGCCGGTTCTTCGTGCGCGGGAC
>NZ_JBSGXB010000097.1:0-23194 GCF_053609185.1 Streptomyces sp. NPDC054956
CCACCCCGAGGGGGTGGCGCCCACCGTCACGTCCGGGCCGCGGCGTTCCCTACGGCCTGCGGGCCGAGGTCACGCGGTAGACGTCGTAGACGCCCTCGACGCCCCGTACGGCCTTCAGGACGTGCCCCAGGTGCTTCGGGTCGCCCATCTCGAAGGTGAACCGGGAGGTGGCCACCCGGTCGCGGGAGGTCTGCACGGCCGCCGAGAGGATGTTGACGTGCTGGTCCGACAGGACGCGCGTGACGTCGGAGAGCAGCCGGGACCGGTCCAGCGCCTCGACCTGGATGGCGACCAGGAAGACGGAGGACTGGGTGGGCGCCCACTCGACCTCGAGCATCCGCTCGGGCTGCTGGGAGAGCGAGTCGACGTTGACGCAGTCCGCGCGGTGAACCGATACGCCGCTGCCCCGCGTGACGAACCCGATGATCGGGTCGCCCGGCACCGGGGTGCAGCAGCGGGCCAGCTTGACCCACACGTCCTCGACGCCCTTGACGACCACGCCGGGGTCGGCGTTGCCGCGTCGCGAGCTCCGGCCGCGGGCCGGCGGGATGCTGTCCTCGATGTCCTCGTTGGCCGCGTCCTCGCCGCCGAGGGCCTGCACCAGCTTCTGGACGACGTTCTGCGCGGTGACGTGGCCCTCGCCGATCGCCGCGTAGAGCGAGGAGATGTCGGGGTAGCGCATCTCGTGCGCGAGCGTGACGAGCGAGTCGCCGGTCAGGATGCGCTGGATCGGCAGGTTCTGCTTGCGCATGGCCCGCGCGATGGCGTCCTTGCCGTGCTCGATGGCCTCGTCGCGGCGCTCCTTGGAGAACCAGGCGCGGATCTTGTTCCGGGCTCTCGGGGACTTGACGAAGCCCAGCCAGTCCCGGGACGGACCGGCGCCCTCGGCCTTGGAGGTGAAGACCTCGACGAGATCGCCGTTGTCGAGCGTGGACTCCAGCGGGACGAGGCGGCCGTTGACCCTGGCCCCTATGGTCCGGTGGCCGACCTCGGTGTGGACGGCGTACGCGAAGTCCACGGGGGTGGCCCCGGCCGGCAGCGCTATGACGTCGCCCTTGGGCGTGAAGACGAAGACCTCGTTGCGCGAGAGGTCGAAGCGCAGCGAGTCGAGGAACTCGCTCGGGTCCTCGGTCTCCTTCTGCCAGTCCAGCAGCTGGCGCAGCCAGGCCATGTCGTTGACCGTGTCGTGCCCGGCACTGCCCTTGGCGGCCTGGGGCACGTCGGTGCGCACCTTCGAGGTGCCGGCGACGGTCTGCTGCTTGTACTTCCAGTGCGCGGCGATGCCGTACTCGGCGCGGCGGTGCATGTCGAAGGTGCGGATCTGCAGTTCGACGGGCTTGCCGCTGGGTCCGATGACCGTCGTGTGCAGCGACTGGTACATGTTGAACTTGGGCATCGCGATGTAGTCCTTGAACCGGCCGGGGACCGGATTCCATCGCGCGTGCACGGTGCCGAGGGCGGCGTAGCAGTCCCGGACGGTGTCGACCAGGACGCGGATGCCGACCAGGTCGTAGATCTCGGCGAAGTCGCGGCCCCGCACGATCATCTTCTGGTAGACGCTGTAGTAGTGCTTCGGCCGCCCCGTGACGGTCGCCTTGATGCGGGCGGCCCGCAGGTCGGCCTGCACCTCGTCGGTGACGACGGTGAGGTACTCGTCCCGCTTGGGCGCCCGCTCGGCCACCAGACGCACGATCTCGTCGTACATCTTGGGGTAGAGGATCGCGAAGGCGAGGTCCTCCAGCTCCCACTTGATGGTGTTCATGCCCAGCCGGTGCGCGAGCGGGGCGTAGATCTCGAGGGTCTCGCGGGCCTTCTTCTCCTGCTTCTCCCGCTTGAGGTAGCGCATGGTGCGCATGTTGTGCAGGCGGTCGGCGAGCTTGATGACCAGGACACGGGGGTCCTTGGCCATGGCGACGACCATCTTGCGGACGGTCTCGGCCTGGGCCGCCTCGCCGAACTTGACCCGGTCGAGCTTGGTGACGCCGTCGACGAGCAGGGCGACCGCGTCGCCGAAGTCGCGCCGCAGGTCCTCCAGCCCGTACTCGGTGTCCTCGACGGTGTCGTGCAGCAGCCCGGCCATCAGCGTGGCCGGGTCCATGCCGAGCTCGGCGAGGATCGTCGTCACCGCGAGCGGGTGGGTGATGTACGGGTCGCCGCTCTTGCGCTTCTGCCCGCGGTGCCAGCGCTCGGCGACCTGGTAGGCCTGCTCGAGCTGGCGCAGCGTCGACGTCTCGATCTTCGGGTCGTTGCTGCGGACTATGCGGAGCAGCGGTTCGAGGACCGGGTTGTACGGGTTGGAGCGCTGCACGCCGAGGCGCGCCAGACGGGCGCGCACCCGGTTGGAGGACCCGGCCGACTTCGCGGGCACGGGCTTGACCGGCGGGGCCGGCGGGGGCGTGGCGGCGGGCGCCGCGGCCGGCTCGGCCTGCGGGTCGGGCTGCGCGGCGGAGACTGGCTGGACCTCGTCTGGCAAGAGCGCTCCTCAAAGCGTGTCCGGTGCCCCGGTCAGGTCCGGATAACCCATGGTAGCGAGGGTTCCGCCACCCCGTTCCCCGAGCCCACGCCTCGGGCACTGCGACATGACCCCAGCCCGGCCGGCACCATCCAGCCCCGCCGGCACCTTCCAGCCCGGCCGGCACCATCCAGCCCCGCCGGCGTTTGAGGCGCGGGGTCTGGGGCGGAGCCCCGGGGAACGGTGGAAGGGCGGGTAGGGGAAATCTGCCCCGCACAGGCCGAAGCGGGCGTGCTCCGGGATGTCCCGGTGCACGCCCGCTTCGTACGCAGCGTCGTCAGACCACGATCAGCGCGTCCAGCGGAGCCCCCGCGAGGGGTTCTGCGAGCCGCTCACGCCCGGGCAGGAACGACAGTTCCATCAGGACCGCCACCCCCGCGACCTCCGCACCCGCCCGCCGGATCAGCTCCAGCGAGGCCCCGGCGGTACCACCGGTGGCGAGGACGTCGTCGATGACCATGACCCGGTCCCCGGCGTCCAGCGCCTCAGCGTGGATCTCGATCTCCGCGGAGCCGTACTCCAGGTCGTAGGACTGCAGGAGCGTCGCCCCCGGCAGCTTCCCGGCCTTGCGCACCGGCACGAAGCCGATGCCTGCCTGCACGGCCACCGGGGCCGCGAGGATGAATCCCCGCGCCTCCAGTCCGACGATCTTCGTCGCACCGTACGTCCGGGCCAGCTCCACCAGCGCGTCCGTCAGGGCGCCGAACGCCTTCGGGTCGGCCAGCAGCGGGGTGATGTCCTTGAACATCACGCCCGGCTTCGGGTAGTCCGCGACGTCCGTGATCCGGCTGAGCAGCAGGTCCCGTACGTCGGAGGAGAGCTCCGCGGTCACCGGCGCCGTCCCGAACGGCCCTGGGCCACCACCTGCGGCCCGTCCTCGGTCCCGGCGCCGTCCTGGGGCGCCTCGCCCTTGGTGTCGCCGGCCGCCCGCTTCGCGAGCACCCGCTTCTTCAGCGCCTTCATCGCCGGCTCGCGCTCCTTCAGGTCCACGACCAGCGGGGTCGCGATGAAGATCGACGAGTAGGCACCGGCCGCGAGGCCGACGAAGAGCGACAGCGAGATGTCGTTCAGCATGCCGGCGCCCAGGAAGCCGCCGCCGATGAAGAGCAGCGCGCCGACCGGGAGCAGCGCCACGACGGTGGTGTTGATCGAGCGGACCAGCGTGCCGTTGATGCTGCGGTTGGCGATCTCGCTGAACGTCCAGCGGGTCTGCTTGGTGATGTCCTTCGAGCCCTCCTTGAGACCGTCGAAGACGACGACGGTGTCGTAGAGGGAGTAACCGAGGATGGTCAGCAGACCGATGACCGTACCCGGGGTGACCTCGAAGCCGACCAGCGCGTAGACGCCGACCGTGATCGTGAGGTCGTGGATCAGCGCGATGAGCGCCGCGATGGCCATCCGCCACTCGAAGGCGATCGCGAGGTAGATCACCACGAGGACCATGAAGACGCCGAGGCCGGTCCAGGCCTTGTTGGCGATCTGCTCGCCCCAGCTGGGGCCGACGAGGTCCGCGTTGATCTGACCCGCGTCGACCTTCAGGTCGGCGGCGAGCTTGGTCTTCACCTCGGCCGCGGAGTCGGTGTCCAGACCCGAGATCTGGATGCGCAGGCCGCCGGTGCCGAGCTTCTGGACGATCGCGTCGTGGCCGGAGGCCTTCTCCGCGTCCTCACGGGCCTGGGTCTCCGAGACGGACGTCTTCGGGGTGGTGAAGACGGCACCGCCCTTGAACTCGATGCCCATGTTGAGGCCCTGAACGGCCAGGGCCACGATCGCCGTGATGGTGATCAGGATGGAAACGCCGTACCAGACGAAGCGCTTGCCGACGAAGTCGTAGCCGACCTCACCCCGGTACAGCTTGGCGCCGAGATCTCCGAGCTTCGACATCTCTCACGCCTCCTTTGCGTCGACGGGAACGGAGACGGTCGCGGCGGCCGCGCCGGAACCGGTGCGGCGCGAGCGTCGCAGCGGCGGCTTCGCGCCCAGTCGCTTCGGGTCCAGACCGGACCACGGGTGACCGCTGGCGAAGAACTTCGTACGGGCCAGCAGCGTCATGACGGGCTTGGTGAAGAGGAACACCACGACCACGTCGAGCAGGGTCGTCAGACCCAGGGTGAAGGCGAAGCCCTGCACCTTGCCGACGGTGACGATGAAGAGGACCGCGGCGGCCAGGAACGACACGAAGTCGGAGACCAGGATCGTGCGGCGGGCGCGGGGCCAGGCACGCTCCACGGCGGGCTGCAGGCTGCGGCCCTCGCGGATCTCGTCGCGGATGCGTTCGAAGTACACGATGAAGGAGTCGGCGGTGATGCCGATCGCGACGATCGCACCGCAGACGGCGGGCAGGTTCAGCGCGAAGCCGATGCCCTTACCGAGCAGCGCCATGATCGTGTAGGTCAGGATGCCGGAGACGATGAGGCTGATGATGGCGACGAACGCCAGGCCCCGGTAGTACGCCAGCAGGTAGATCACGACGAGCGCGAGGCCGATGGCACCGGCGATGAGGCCGGCCTTCAGCTGCTCGCCACCGAGCGCGGCGGTGACGGTGGTGACGCTGTCCTCCTGGAAGGACAGCGGCAGGGCGCCGTACGAGAGCATGTTGCCCAGGTCCTGAGCGGACTGCTGGGTGAAGCCGCCGGAGATCTCCGCGTTGCCGCCGGTCAGCGCCTGGCTGACGGACGGGTCGGAGATGACCTCGCCGTCGAGCACGATCGCGAACTGGTTCTGCGGGGACTGCTTGGCCGCCAGCTCACCGGTGATCTTGGCGAACTTGTCGGCGCCCTTGTCGGTGAACTGCATCGTGACGATCCACATGCCGCGCTGCGGGTCGATGACGCCCTTGGCGTCCTTCACGTCCTGGCCGTTGACCTGCGCCGGACCGAGGACCCACTTGCCCCAGGTGTTGCCGCGCTTGCCACAGGCGAGCGTGGGCTCCTCGGGCTTGACGTTCTTGCCGACGGCGGCGCGCTGCGCCTCGTTGCTGCAGTCCAGCGCGGCGAACTTCGCCTGCAGGTCGGCCGCGGCCGCCTGGTCGGCGCTCGGCGCGGACGGCGACGCGGAGGGGGCGGCCTTGTCGTCTGCCTTCTTCGACTCGCTCGCCGAGGGCGAGGGAGAGGGGGCGTTCGGGGCCTTGAGGGCCTCACCGATCGCGCGGCCCTGGGAAGTGGCGCTGGACGACGGGGTGGGCGCACCGGCCGGCGGGGAGCCGCTGGCGGAGGGGCTCGGGGAACCACTCGCGTTGGCCTCGGGGGCGACGGGGGCACCGTCGGCCACCGCGAGCACCGGGCGGAAGTAGAGCTGGGCGGTGGTACCGACCTGCTCGCGCGCCTGCTGCTCGTTCGTCCCCTTGGGGATGTTCACGATGATGTGGTCTTTGCCCTGCGTCTGAACCTCTGCCTCGGACACACCGAGACCGTTGACGCGGCGTTCGATGATGCCGACCGCCGTGTTCATGTTGGTCTCGTTGATCGCGTCCGGCTTGCCGGGCTCGCTCTTGGCCTTGAGCGTGATGCTCGTACCGCCGGCGAGGTCGATGCCGAGGCGCGGAGTCGTCTGCTTCGTGAGGAACATCCCCGCGGTGAGCGCCACCATCGCGATCAGGATGATGGCCAGGGAACGCCCCGGCCTCCCCTGAGCCCCCGTGGGCCGCCGGCCCTTCTTCGGTGCTGCCACCTTGTCGTATCTCCCTGTCCAACCGTCCTGCGCCGGGTCAGCGCGCGGACGGCCACGAAATGTGTGTGGGGACCCCTGCCCCCCGCAGAAGTTTCACAGGCGGGGACCGCGTGGGCCGCCGGTCAGGCGCCCTGTGCGGTCCCCGGCCGGGCGCTACTTCGCGCCGGCCTCGCCGTCGGCCTTGCCGTCCTTCGGCTCGTCGCCCTCGGGCTCGTCGGCCTTGGGCTCGTCCTTCTTGCCGAGGTCGAGCTTGGGGGCCTGGTCCTCGGTGAGGGAGGACGCGTCGTCCGGGACGACCGGCGTGTCGATGGTCAGATCATCGGTGATGCCGTGGACGATGCGGTTGTACTCCTCGTCCTCGAGGACGGCGCCGATCGCGTTCTTCGCGTAGATCGCGTGGACGCCGGGAGCCACCTCGAGGGTGACCGTGTCCTCGCCGATCTCCTTCACCGTGGCGTACATGCCGCCGATGGTGCGCACGCCGGAGCCGGGAGCCATCTGGTCGCGCATCTGCACGGCCTGCTGCTGCTTCTTCTTCTGGCTGCGGGTCAGCAGGAACATCGCCCCGATGATCAGCAAGAACGGGAGGAGAGAGAGGATATTCAAGGGACGCAGGTCCTTCGCATCGACCGCTCGAGTGGGCGGCCTTTTCTACGGGGGGTGGGTACGCCGACCGTAAGGGTCGGCATCGGCGGAGTCTAGGCGAGTCCGCACCGATGGAACAACGCCCAGCATGTCACCGCAGTTCCTGGTGGGGCCATCGTCCTCGCCGTCAGGCCCTGAACAAGCCTTGTTGTCCGCTTGATCCACTGGCAGGTTGCTGCGGCGGGACAAGTCCCAGGTGAGCCCATGCGGCCGGGGTCGCGACCCGCCCCCGGGGCGTCCTGGCCAGAAGTCCTTCCCTGACGAGGAACGGCTCGGCCACCTCTTCGACGGTCTCCCGCTCCTCCCCGACGGCCACGGCGAGCGTCGACAGGCCCACCGGCCCGCCGCCGAAGAGCTTCAGCAGCGCCTCCAGTACGGCCCGGTCGAGGCGGTCGAGCCCGCGCCCGTCGACCTCGTAGACCTGCAGGGCCGTCCCGGCGACCTCACGGTTGATCACACCGTCGGCCCTGACCTGGGCGTAGTCGCGCACGCGGCGCAGCAGCCGGTTGGCGATGCGCGGGGTGCCGCGGGAACGTCCGGCGATCTCGGCGGCGCCGGCGGTGTCGATCTCCACGTCGAGGAGGCGAGCGGAGCGGTGGATGACTCGTTCCAGCTCCTCCGGGGCGTAGAACTCCATGTGCCCGGTGAAGCCGAAGCGGTCGCGCAGCGGCGGGGGCAGCAGGCCGGCCCGGGTGGTGGCGCCGACCAGGGTGAAGGGGGGCAGCTCCAGCGGAATGGCGGTCGCTCCGGGCCCCTTGCCCACGATCACGTCGACGCGGAAGTCCTCCATGGCCATGTACAGCATCTCCTCGGCGGGCCGGGACATGCGGTGGATCTCGTCGAGGAAGAGGACCTCGCCCTCCTGGAGGGAGGAGAGGATCGCGGCGAGGTCGCCGGCGTGCTGGATGGCGGGGCCGGAGGTGATCCGGATGGGCGCGCCCATCTCGGCCGCGATGATCATCGACAGCGTGGTCTTGCCGAGGCCGGGCGCGCCGGAGAGCAGCACGTGGTCGGCGGTGGCGCCGCGCTGGCGGGCCGCCTTCAGCACCAGGTCCAGCTGCTGGCGGACCTTCTCCTGGCCGACGAACTCGCCGAGGTCCTTGGGCCGCAGGGCCGCCTCGACGGCGGTGTCCTCGCCGTCCGCCGCCGCCGCGACGATCCGGTCGTCGCTCTCGTCATCCCAGTTCACGGTGTCAGTCTGCCTTCTCGGTCGTGCGGAAAATCCGGCCCCTCCGGCGTTTGAGGAGCGGGGGTCCGGGGGCTGGCCCCCGGCAACGGCGCCGCACCGGCGCTCAGCGGGCCCGGTTCAGGGACTGGAGAGCGGCGCGCAGGAGCTGCGGGACGGGGGCGGAACCGCCGGCGGCGATCGCGGCTTCGGCCTGCGGGGTCACCGCGGAGACCGCCTCCTCCGCGTCCCGGGAGGCGTACCCGAGCCCGATCAGCGCGGCGGAGAGCTGCTCCGACCACGGCGCCGGGCCGGAGGCCGCCGCGCGCTGCGCGCCGACCATCCCGCTGGAGCCGAGCGGCGCGCCCAGCTTGTCCTTCAGGTCGAGCAGCAGCTTCTGCGCGCCCTTCTTCCCGATGCCGGAGACGGCCATCAGCGCCTTCTCGTCCCCCGTGGACACCGCGAGCCGCAGCGCGTCCGGGCTGTGCACCCCGAGCATGGCCTGCGCGAGCTTCGGCCCGACCCCGCTCGCGGTCTGCAACAGCTCGAAGACCTGCCGCTCGTCGTCGTCGGCGAACCCGTACAGCGTGAGCGAGTCCTCGCGCACGACCAGGGAGGTGGCCAGCCGGGCCGTCTCCCCCGTCCGCAGGCCGGCGATGGTGTTCGGCGTGCAGTGCACCGCCATGCCCACTCCCCCGACCTCGATCACGGCCAGGGTGGGGGCGAGCGCGGCGACCGGGCCGCTGACGAAGGCGATCATGAGGTGCGGCCTTTCAGGGCGGTGACGTGCTGGGCGACCGCCTGCTGGAGGCGGTTCTGCGCGGGGGCGCGCCAGATGTGGCAGATGGCGAGGGCCAGGGCGTCCGCGGCGTCGGCGGGCTTGGGCGGGGCGGAGAGCCGCAGCAGCCGGGTCACCATGGCCCCGACCTGCGCCTTGTCGGCGCGGCCGCTGCCGGTGACGGCTGCCTTGACCTCGCTCGGGGTGTGCAGGGCGACCGGTATCCCCCGCCGCGCGGCGCACAGCATGGCGACGGCGCTGGCCTGGGCGGTGCCCATCACCGTGCTGACGTTGTGCTGGCTGAACACCCGCTCCACGGCGACGACTTCGGGCCGGTGCTCGTCGAGCCACTGCTCGATGCCCTGCTCGATCGCGACGAGCCGGTGGCCCAACTCCGCGTCCGCGGGCGTGCGTACGACTCCGACGCCCAGCATCGTCAGGGGGCGGCCGGCCACCCCTTCGACGACGCCGACACCACATCGGGTCAGCCCCGGGTCAACGCCGAGTACCCGCACCCGCCACCCCTCTTTCGATCGCCTGTACGCACACACGTGCAGCTACGCAGGCTATCGGGTGCCACTGACAAAGCAGCGGGCCGACGGGGTGTGTCCCCGTCGGCCCGCTGCGCGGTGCTGTGAAGCCGGTCAGGCGTCGACCTTCTCCATGACCTCGTCCGAGACGTCGAAGTTGGCGAAGACGTTCTGCACGTCGTCGCTGTCCTCGAGCGCGTCGATCAGCTTGAAGATCTTGCGCGCGCCCTCTTCGTCCAGCTCGACCTGCATGGTCGGCAGGAAGTTGGAGTCGGCCGAGTCGTAGTCGATGCCGGCGGTCTGGAGCGCGGTACGGACCGCGACCATGTCGGTGGCCTCGCTGATGATCTCGAACTGCTCGCCGAGGTCGTTGACCTCTTCGGCACCCGCCTCGAGCACCGTCTCCAGGACGTCGTCCTCGGAGAGCTCGCCCTTGGGCAGCAGGACGACACCCTTGCGGTTGAACAGGTACGAGACCGAGCCCGGGTCGGCCATCGAACCGCCGTTGCGGGTCATGGCGACGCGCACGTCGGACGCGGCACGGTTGCGGTTGTCGGTGAGGCACTCGATGAGCACCGCGACACCGTTGGGGCCGTAGCCTTCGTACATGATCGTCTCGTAGTCGGCGCCGCCGGCCTCGAGGCCGCCGCCGCGCTTGACCGCGGAGTCGATGTTCTTGTTCGGGACCGAGCTCTTCTTGGCCTTCTGGATGGCGTCGAAGAGGGTCGGGTTGCCGTCGACGTCGGCACCGCCCATACGGGCCGCGACCTCGATGTTCTTGATCAGCTTCGCGAAGAGCTTGCCGCGCTTGGCGTCAACCACGGCCTTCTTGTGCTTCGTCGTAGCCCATTTAGAGTGGCCGGACATCTGCCTGTCTCCTTCGCGTCACCAACAATGTTCGCCTCAGATCCTACCGGGACACCGTCAGAGCCCCGCGCGCACCATGTCGACGAAGTACGCGTGGACCCGGTCGTCACCGGTCAGCTCGGGGTGGAACGAGGTCGCGAGCACGTTGCCCTGCCGTACGGCGACGGTGTGTCCGTCGTACGTGGCGAGCACCTCGGCGGCGGCGCCGACGGACTCGACCCAGGGAGCGCGGATGAAGACGCCCTCCACGGGGCCGCCCTCTATGCCGGCGAAGTCGACCTGGGCCTCGAAGGACTCGTTCTGCCGGCCGAAGGCGTTGCGGCGCACGATCATGTCGATGCCGCCCAGGGTCTCCTGGTCGTCACGGCCGTCCAGGAGCTTGTCGGCGAGCATGATCATGCCGGCGCAGGTGCCGTAGACCGGCATCCCGGCCCGCACGCGCTCGCGCAGCGGCTCCAGCATGCCGAACAGCACGGCGAGCTTCGACATGGTCGTGGACTCGCCGCCGGGGATCACCAGGGCGTCGACCTCGGCGAGCTCCTCGGGACGCCGGACCGGCCTGGCCACGGCGTCAGCCGAGGCCAGGGCGATCAGGTGCTCCCGTACGTCGCCCTGGAGCGCCAGGACACCGATCACGGGGGTGTTCGTCATGGCAGTGACTACCAGCCGCGGTTGGCGTAGCGCTCGGACTCGGGGAGGGTGTCGCAGTTGATGCCGACCATGGCCTCGCCCAGGTTGCGGGACGCGTCCGCGATGATCTTCGGGTCGTCGTAGAAGGTGGTGGCCTTCACGATGGCGGCGGCGCGCTTGGCCGGGTCGCCGGACTTGAAGATGCCGGAGCCGACGAAGACGCCCTCGGCACCGAGCTGGCGCATCAGCGCGGCGTCGGCCGGGGTGGCGACGCCACCGGCGGAGAACAGCACGACCGGGAGCTTGCCGAGCTCGGCGACTTCCTTGACCAGCTCGTACGGCGCGCGCAGCTCCTTGGCGGCGGCGAACAGCTCGTTGTTGTCGTAGCCGCGCAGGCGGGCGATCTCGTTCTTGATCTGGCGCAGGTGGCGGACGGCCTCGACGACGTTGCCGGTACCGGCCTCGCCCTTCGAGCGGATCATGGCCGCGCCCTCGGCGATGCGGCGCAGGGCCTCGCCCAGGTTGGTGGCACCGCAGACGAAGGGGGTGGTGAACGCCCACTTGTCGGAGTGGTTGACCTCGTCGGCCGGGGTCAGGACCTCGGACTCGTCGATGTAGTCGACGCCGAGGGACTGGAGCACCTGGGCCTCGACGAAGTGGCCGATGCGGGACTTCGCCATGACCGGGATGGAGACGGCCTCGATGATCTCTTCGATCATGTTGGGGTCGGACATCCGGGCGACGCCGCCGTCCTTGCGGATGTCGGCGGGAACCCGCTCCAGGGCCATGACGGCCACGGCGCCGGCGTCCTCGGCGATCTTCGCCTGCTCGGCGTTGACCACGTCCATGATCACACCGCCCTTGAGCTGCTCGGCCATGCCGCGCTTGACGCGGGACGTGCCGATCGCGGACTCAGCGGACTGCGGGGTGGTGGGAAGCGTGCTCACGGATTGACCTCACTCGAAAGGAAGATTCAGGTGGTACCGGTGGTACTCGACCGAGGAAACCCTCTCGACCAGTCCACTGCAAGGGCCAATGTGCAGCCGGTGGCTCCTGCGCATTTGGCCATTGGGTACAAGTTACGGCCGTTCCGCGAGATCCACCGGAGGCTCGTCGTCCATCTCGAAGGCCAGCGGGAAGGGCGCGTGGCCCGCCAGCCGGAACCAGCGGACCTTGCGGTGCCGGCGCAGGGCGCGGGCCGCCCGTACGGCGTCGTTGTGGAACCGGCGCGCCATGGGCACCCGGCGGACCGCCGCGGCGAGCTCCTCGGTGGCCTCCGCCCCGCCCGGGGCGGCCTTCAGCACCTCGACCTGCTCCGCGTCGGCGAACACCGCGCGCAGGGCCTGGCTGAGCTCGCTCTCGGCGACCTCCCGGTGCTCCTCCTCGGCCTGCCGGGCCGCGTGCGCGGCCTCGTACAGCACGATGGCGGAGGCCGGGTCGAGCACCCCGGAGGTGGCGACCTCGATCACCACGGAGGCCCGCCGCACGAGCTGCGCGTCGAGCGCGGCCCGCGCCGCGTCCATCCGGGTGTGCAACCGGTCGAGCCGCCCGGCGGTCCAGCTGAGGTAGACACCGACCGCGGCGAGCGCCACGCCGATCCAGACAAGGTTTTCGATCACGCTGCGCGACCCTACCGCTCCCCGCGGCCCGGTCCCTCATCCCCCTGGCCCGTGGCCCGTGGCCCGGCAAGATCCGGAAGAGACGGCCTACGCCTCGCGCGAGAAGCCCAGCCGGGTCCGCAGCGGAACCCGCTCGTCCTCGGCGACCGCGGCCGCGCCGTCCGTCACCGTTTCGTAGACCGCCAGGATGTCCGCGCCGACCGTCGACCAGTCGAAGCGGCGTACGTGTGCCGAGCCGCGTGCGCTCAGTTCCTTGCGCCGCGCCGGGTCGCGCAGGAGGGCGATCGCCGAGCGCGCCAGGGAATCGGGGTCCTCGTTGGAGAAGAGCTCCCCCGCTCCGCCCTGGTCCAGGACCTGCGCGAAGGCGTCCAGGTCGGCGGCGAGTACCGCCGCGCCCGCCGAGAGCGCCTCGACCAGGATGATGCCGAAGCTCTCGCCGCCCGTGTTCGGGGCCACGTACACGTCGACGCTGCGCAGCAGCCGCGCCTTGTCCTCGTCGGAGACCATCCCGAGGAACTCGACCCGGGCGCGGAGCTCGGGCGGCAGGGAGGCGACCGCCTCCTCCTCGTCGCCGCGGCCCGCCACGAGGAGCCGTACGTCCGGGCAGGCTTCCACGATCTTCGGGAAGGCCGCCATCAGCACGGGCAGGCCCTTGCGCGGTTCGTCGATGCGGCCGATGAAGCCGAGGGTCTGGCCGGACCAGTCCGGGTTCGGGTCGGCCTTGGCGAAGAAGTCCACGTCCACGCCGTTGGGGATGACCACGGCATCGCCGCCGAGGTGCTCGACCAGCGTGCGCCGCGCGTACTCGCTCACCGCGATCCGCGCGCTGATCTTCTCCAGGGCCGGCTGGAGGATCGGGTACGCCGCCAGCATGGCCCGGGAGCGCGGGTTGGAGGTGTGGAAGGTGGCCACGATCGGCCCCTGCGCCGCCCAGCAGGTCAGCAGGCCCAGGGACGGCGAGGTCGGCTCGTGGATGTGGACCACGTCGAAGACCCCGTCGTGCAGCCAGCGCCGTACCCGGGCCGCCGAGAGGAAGCCGAAGTTCAGCCGGGCCACGGACCCGTTGTAGGGCACCGGCACCGCCCGCCCCGCCGAGACCACGTACGGGGGCAGCGGGGTCTCGTCGTCCGCCGGGGCCAGTACCGACACCTGGTGGCCGAGGCGGATCAGGTGTTCCGCCAGGTCCCGGATGTGGAACTGGACGCCGCCCGGTACGTCCCACGAGTAGGGGCACACGATGCCGATCTTCACGCGGAGCGCTCCTCCAGGTCGTCGAGCCACAGGCGCTGGAGCATGTGCCAGTCCTGCGGGTGTTCCGCGATCCCCTGGGCGAAGGCGTCGGCGAGGGCCTGCGTCATGGCGTTCGTCTTCTCCTGCCGGGTGCCCTTCTCGGGGACCTCCACCGGGGAGTGGATCCGGCCGTACATCTTGGGGGCGTCGCCGTAGTAGAGCGTGGCGGGCAGCAGCACGGCGCCCGTCTGCTGCGCCAGCAGGGCCGGTCCGGCCGGCATGCGCGCGGTCGAACCGAAGAAGTCCACTTCCACGCCGGACGCCGACAGGTCGCGGTCGGCGACCAGGCAGACCAGGCCGCCCGAGCGCAGCCGGCGCGCGAGCGTGCCGAAGGCGGCGCCGCCGTTGTGCGGGAGGACCTCCATGCCCAGGCTCTCGCGGTAGGCGACGAAGCGGTCGTAGAGGGTTTCCGGCTTGAGGCGTTCGGCGACCGTGGTGAACGGGACGCCGATGTGGGTGACGGCCCAGGCGCCGGCGAGGTCCCAGTTGGCCAGGTGCGGCAGGGCGACCACGACTCCGCGACCGGAGGCCAGGGCCTCGCGCAGGATGTGGTCGTCCTTCATGGCCACGTCGGAGCTGAATCGTTCCTTGGCCATCGTCGGCAGCCGGAAGGACTCCATCCAGTACCGCATGTACGAGCGCATGCCCGCGTGCGAGAGCTCGCGCAGCCGCTCCGGTCCCGCGTCGGGCACCACCCGGGCCAGGTTCGACTCCAGCCGCAGCACGCTCTTGCCGCGCCGCTTCCACGCGAAGTCCGCGATCCGCCGGCCGAGGGCCGCCGCCGCCGGTTCGGGCAGCTTCTTGACCCCGGCCCAGCCGAGCCCGTACAGCCCGTCGACCAGCTTGTCCTGCGCCTTGCCCATCAGGCCGTGCCGCTCTCGGAAGGGGTGGCGGCCGCGGCCGCGGCGTCGGCTTCCGCCGACTCGCGCCGTACGGTCACCACGCGCTGGATCAGCGTGACGAGCGAGCCCGCCGCGACCACCCACAGGGCGATCGGCAGGAGCAGCCCGATCCACGAGGGCACCCCGAAGGTCTCCAGCCCGGACAGGCCGGCGGCGACGAGCGTGATCACGAGCCGTTCGGCGCGCTCGATGAGCCCGTTCACGGCCACGGGCAGCCCGATCGATTCGCCGCGGGCCTTGGTGTACGAGACCACCTGCCCGCTGGCCAGGCAGAAGATCGCGACGGCGCACAGGGCGTTGTTGTTCCCGGAGCCCGCGTACCAGAGCGCGAGCCCGCCGAAGATCGCCGCGTCCGCCACCCGGTCGAGCGTGGAGTCGAGGAACGCGCCCCACCGGCTGGAGACGCCGGCCTGGCGGGCCATGTTCCCGTCCACCAGGTCGGAGAAGACGAAGAGCGTGATGGTGATCGTGCCCCAGAAGAACTCGCCCATGGGGAAGAAGACCAGCGCTCCCGCCACCACTCCGGCCGTGCCGATGAGGGTGACCGCGTCGGGACTCACTCCCAGCCGGAGCAGAAGAGCGGCGAATGGCGTGAGAACACGCGTGAAGAATGCACGCGCGTACTTGTTCAGCATGGCCTTCCCGGAGGGTCGCTGGGCCGCACGGCCACTGCGGCCACCGGCTGGCCCATCGTAGCCAGCACCTCGCCCCGTCAACGCCACGCACCCACCGGTTCACACCACGTAAGCCGTTCTTCGGCCTCCGGGAGCCCGCCGGCGCCCCTCGGGGACCGGCTCCGGTACGACGTATGGACGCCGTGTGACGGCAGTGCAAAGCTCGAAGAGCCCCATTTCCCCTCCAACCGGGAGGCACGAACACCATGGGAGCCACATCACACCAAGCCGGAGCCGCCGGCAGGGCACTTACGGCCGACCGGCCCACCTCCGTACGGAACGTCGTGCTGGTCGGCCACAGCGGATCCGGCAAGACCACCCTGGTCGAGGCCCTGGCCCTGACCGCCGGCGCCGTCAACCGGGCCGGCCGCGTCGAGGACGGCGCCACCGTCTCCGACTACGACGAGATCGAGCAGCGGCGCCGGCGCTCGATCCAGCTCTCCCTGGTCCCCGTGGAGTGGGCCGGCATCAAGATCAACATCCTGGACACCCCCGGGTACGCCGATTTCGTCGGAGAGCTCCGGGCCGGGCTGCGCGCCGCCGACGCCGCCCTCTTCGTCGTCTCCGCCGCCGAGGACGGCGACGGGATGTCCGGCGCCACCCGCATGGTCTGGGACGAATGCGCCGCCGTGGGCATGCCGCGCGCCATCGTCGTCACCCACCTGGAAGCGGCCCGCGCCGACTACACCCAGATGACCGCGGTCTGCGGCGCGGCCTTCGGCGCCGACGACCCCGACGCCGTCCGCCCGCTCTACCTCCCCCTGCACGCCCCCGCCGGACCCGACGGGCACGCCCCGGTCGCCGGACTGCTCGGCCTGCTCTCCCAGCGCGTCTACGACTACTCCTCCGGCGACCGCGTCGAACGCGATCCGGACCCCGCCGAGCTGGACCTCATCACGGAGGCCCGCGCCCGCCTGATCGAGGGGATCATCGCCGAGAGCGAGGACGAGACCCTCATGGACCGCTACCTCGGCGGCGAGGACATCGACCTCAAGACCCTCGTCGACGACCTGGAGCGGGCCGTCGCCCGCGGCACCTTCCACCCCGTCCTGATGGCCGCCCCCGCCGCCGACGGCGCCCGCAAGGGCCTGGGCACCGTGGAACTCCTGGAACTGATCACCGGCGGCTTCCCCACGCCCCTGGAGCGCGCCCCCGTCGCCGTGACCGCCCCCGACGGCTCCCCCCGCCCCGCGGTCACCTGCGACCCCGACGGGCCGCTCCTGGCCGAGGTGGTCAAAACCTCCTCCGACCCCTACGTCGGCCGCGTCTCCCTCGTCCGCGTCTTCTCGGGCACCCTGCGCCCGGAGGAGACCGTGCACGTCAGCGGGCACGGGCTGGCCGACCGCGGACACGAGGACCACGACGTGGACGAGCGGGTCGGCGCCCTGACCTCCCCGTTCGGCAAACAGCAGCGCACCCTCTCCCAGTGCATCGCCGGCGATCTGGCCTGCGTGGCCAAACTCACCCGCGCCGAGACCGGCGACACCCTCTCCGGCAAGGACCGGCCCCTCCTGATGGAGGCCTGGTCCATGCCCGACCCGCTGCTCCCCCTCGCCATCGAGGCCCACAGCAAGGCCGACGAGGACAAGCTCTCCCAGGGCCTGGCCCGGCTCGTCGCCGAAGACCCCACCATGCGGCTCGAACAGAACCCGCACACCCGCCAGCTCGTCCTGTGGAGCCTCGGCGAAGCCCACCAGGACCTCGCCCTCGAACGGCTGCGCACCCGCTACGGGGTCCAGGTCGATCCCGTCCCCCACAAGGTCAGCCTCCGCGAGACCTTCGGCGCCAAGGCCGCCGGCCGCGGCCGGCACGTCAAACAGTCCGGCGGCCACGGCCAGTTCGCCATCTGCGAGATCGAGGTCGAGCCGCTGGCGCCCGGCAGCGGCGTCGAGTTCGTCGACAAGGTCGTCGGCGGAGCCGTCCCCCGCCAGTTCATCCCCTCCGTGGAGAAGGGCGTCCGCGCGCAGGCCGCCAAGGGGGTCGCGGCCGGCTATCCGCTGGTCGACGTGCGCATCACGCTGCTGGACGGCAAGGCCCACTCGGTGGACTCCTCCGACGCCGCCTTCCAGACCGCCGGCGCCCTCGCCCTGCGCGAAGCCGCCGCCGAGGCCTCCATCCACCTCCTCGAACCGGTCGCCGAGCTCGCCGTCCTCGTCCCCGACGAGTTCGTCGGCCCCGTCATGAGCGACCTCGCGGGCCGCCGCGGCCGCGTCATCGGCTCCGACCGGGCCGGCCCCGGCCGCACCCGGGTCCTCGCCGAGATCCCCGAGATCGAGATCGGCCGGTACGCCGTCGAACTGCGCTCCGTGTCGCACGGCACGGGCCTGTTCAGCCGGACGTACGCCCGCCACGAACCGATGCCGCCGCAGATAGCGGACAAGCTACGTGAACAGGCAGAGAAAGGGAGTCAACTGACATAGCGTCACTCCGGCCGCCCACCCAACCCGCTTGCGGTGGGCGGCATTTGCCTGTCCCATGACCATGGGGAGCAATCCGCCGATAAGCTCATCGGCGCGGTGAAGCGGGTAGAACGACGGGGAGAGCGGATACACCGCCCACGGCGGCCGGCCCCGCGGGCGGCCTCGGGGCGGCCTCGCGGACGGACCGCACAAGAGCACGACGCACAGCGATGGGGGCAGCGGTGGCGGACGACGGATTCGACTTCAGGCCGGGAGCGCAGATTCCGCTCCAGGGCGGCGGCGGACAGACCGCGGCGACCAACGCCCTCGCCTCCGCCGCCTACCGGGACGGCGGGCGCGACACCAAGCTGGCCGAGATACTCAAGGCCAACAACGAGTACCACGAGTCCGTCGTCAAACCCGGCAAGATCTCCCTCTTCGAACCCAACCTCGGCGAGGCCTTCTGCCGCGCCGTCGAGGCCCGCACCCTCCCGCCCACGCGCAAGCCCCTCATCCAGTCCTTCGGCGCCGACCCGCAGACCGTCGTGGAGCACTGCCTGGCCGCCTCCCGCATCCGCAAGGAGCGCGACCGCAAACTCCGCTGGATCATGCTCGTCTGCGGGGTCGTGTTCCTCCCCGGCCTGCTCCTGTGGCTCGGCCTCTTCTGGGGCCGCAAGACGCTGGCCGCCTCCGAGGGCAAGCACTCCTCCTGGATGGGCACCGCGCTCCTCGTCGGCGTCGGCGTGGTGGTCGCCGTCCTCATGTTCCGGCTGCCGGTGACCGGCGTCCTCGGCCTCTACGTCCGCGCCATGGTCATCGCTCCCGCCCTCGGCTGGTTCTTCGCCCGCCGGCTCTGCGAGGCCACGGCCGAGGACATGCGCTCGCGCTGGGACGGCCTGCTCGCCGGCGGCGGCGGGGTCGCCGCCAAGATCCCCGAGGCCGTGCCGGGCAACCCCGACGAGAAGGCCCGCGAGGACCTGCGCCACTCGCTGGCCAAGCTCACCGCCGAGGACCGCAGCAACTCCGTCTTCTACGCCGGCCCCAAGGGCATACTCGGCATGGGGACCCGCTGGGGCAGCTGGCAGATGGCCGAGGAGCTCGTCCCCAAGACCGAGGGCGCCGAGATCCACCCCTTCCGCAGCTGGGACGTCATACGCGCGATCGACACCCAGCTGCGCAAGCTGGAGCGCGGCCCGCTGCACACCGGGGGCCTCCCGCCCGCCTCGATCCAGCACTGGATCGTCACCCCGGTCGGCGAGGGCGCCAAGGAGGTCGCCCGCCCCTCCGGAGCGGACGTGGACACCTTCCTGGTCAAGCCGCACGAGATCACCCGGATCTGCAACGAGCAGCAGTTCAGCGCCGGCAACCGGCACTACCTCGGCATCCAGTACCCGCTCTGGGACGGCCAGCTCGTGATCACCATGCTGGTCACGGTCACCGTGCTCTACAAGACCCTGCGCGTGGAGGTCACCGGGCACGCGCTCGGTCCGGTCGCAGGGCTGTTCACCACGAAATCGGCGGCGCCGGTGGACGAGGTCGCCAAGTCCATACGCTTCTGGGAAACCGTGGAGCTCAAGCGGCCCGTGGTCGACACGAGCGAGGTCGTACGCCTCACCGTGCGGGCCCCGCTCACCTGGTACCCGCCGCTCCTGGACTACCTCGGCGGCAAGCTCGTCCTCCCCGAACCCTTCGGCGTCCGCCACGTCTGGGCCGGCCAGCCGTGGCGCCACCGCTTCATGGCGGACGACGCGATGCGCGCCGCGACCCCGGTGCTGCGGGCGGTGCACGCCGCCGCGATGCGGGTCCTGGACGAGAACGGCGTGGACACCGACCGGTTCACCAACCGCTCGTCGATCGTCAGCGGCCTGATCCAGGACGCCGCCCCCCGCAAGGCGGACGTCTACGACGCGTGAACCGCCGCGCGAAAGGCAGTGCCGCCGCCCACGTCGGGGCGGCGGCATCCCGCGTACGGGCTAGTCGTTCGGCCAGGCGTCCGCGAGCATCTGGCGGGTGTCGGCGAGGAGTTGGGGCAGCACCTTGGTGTGGCCCACGACCGGCATGAAGTTCGTGTCCCCGCCCCAGCGCGGCACGATGTGCTGGTGCAGGTGCGCGGCGATGCCCGCCCCCGCGGCCTGGCCCTGGTTCATCCCGATGTTGAACCCGTGCGCCCCGGAAGCCTTGCGCAGCGCGATCATCGCCCGCTTCGTGAGGTCCGCGAGCTCGACTGTCTCGGCGGTGTCCAGGTCCGTGTAGTCGGCGACGTGCCGGTAGGGGACGACCATCAGGTGGCCGCCGTTGTACGGGTACAGGTTCAGCACGGCGTAGACGTGCCTGCCCCGCGCCACGACCAGCCCGTCCTGGTCGGACATCTCCGGAATCCCGCAGAAGGGACAGCCGTCCCCGGCCTCCGGCCCGGTCGGCTTGTTCTCCCCCTGGATGTAGGCCATCCGGTGGGGCGTCCACAGACGCTGGAACGCGTCCTGCGTGCCCACACCGATCTGCTGCTCCGGCTCAATCGTCATGTGATGCAGCATATGACCTTGCCCCCGCACGGCGTGTCGCCGGGGCGAAGACCAGCGCCGGGGCCGCGATGCTGACCCCATGCACGCTGCACCCGAGACCCGCGACGAAGCCTGGGAACGCCGGACCGAACTGCCGCTGCTCTACGCGTCCCTGATCTTCCTCGCCGGCTACGCCGTCGCCGTGCTCGCCCACCGGGCCCACCCCCTTTGGCGGGACACCGGCCTCGTCCTGGTCGCGCTGACCTGGTCCTGCTTCGTCGTGGACTACCTGGCCCGCCTGTCCCTGAGCGGGATGCGGCCCCTGCGCTTCGTCCGCGTGCACTGGCTGGACACCCTGGTCGTCCTGCTGCCCATGCTCCGGCCGCTGCGCATGGTCAAGGTCAACACCGCGATCGAGGCCAGGGGCAACAGCCCGCGCCTCGGGCTGTACGCGCGGGTGATGACGTACGCGGGCCTGTCGGCGAGCCTGCTCGGCTTCGCGGGGGCCCTCGGCGTCTACCACTTCGAGCGGAGGGCCCCGGGCTCCACGATCCGCACCTTCGGGGACGCGGTCTGGTGGGTCTGCGAGACCCTGACGACGGTCGGGTACGGGGACATGGCCCCGGTGACCCCGGCGGGCCGGGTCATCGCGGCGGGCCTGATGGCGTGCGGGCTGGCGCTGCTGGGCGCGGTGACGGGCTCGTTCTCGTCCTGGATGCTCCAGGCCTTCCGCCGGGAGGACGAGGGCGGGCCCCCGGGGAACTGATCTCCCCGGGGGCCCGCTTCCTCGACGCCCTGTACCGCTCAGACCTGGACGCGGTCCTGGACGACCTTGACCAGCTTGGCCAGGGCCTCGTCCTTGGCGATGCCGTTCTCCTGCGAACCGTCGCGGTAGCGGAAGGAGACGGTGCCCGCGGCCATGTCCTCGTCACCGACGATGATCATGAAGGGAACCTTCAGCTTCTGCTGGTTGCGGATCTTCTTCTGCATGCGGTCGGAGGACGCGTCCACCTCGACGCGCAGGCCCTTCTTCTTCGCCTCGGCGGCGAACTCCTGCAGGTACTCGACGTGCGAGTCGCCGATCGGGATGCCGACGGCCTGGACCGGGGCGAGCCACGGCGGCATGACGCCCGCGTAGTGCTCCAGCAGCACGGCGAAGAACCGCTCGATGGAACCGAACAGCGCACGGTGGATCATGACCGGCCGCTGCTTGGTGCCGTCCGGGCCGGTGTACTCCAGGTTGAAGCGCTCCGGCAGGTTGAAGTCGAGCTGGACGGTCGACATCTGCCAGGTGCGGCCGATCGCGTCACGGCACTGCACCGAGATCTTGGGGCCGTAGAACGCGGCGCCGCCCGGGTCCGGGACCAGCGGGAGACCCTGCTTCTCGGCGACCTGCTGGAGGGTGGCGGTGGCCTCCTCCCAGATCTCGTCCGAGCCGACGAACTTCTCCGGGTCCTTGGTCGACAGCTCCAGGTAGAAGTCGGTCAGACCGTAGTCGCGGAGCAGGTTCAGCACGAAGGTCAGCGTGCGGTCGAGCTCCTCCGCCATCTGCTCCTTGGTGCAGTAGATGTGCGCGTCGTCCTGGGTGAAACCGCGCGAGCGGGTCAGGCCGTGCACGACGCCCGACTTCTCGTACCGGTACACGGTGCCGAACTCGAAGAGGCGCAGCGGCAGTTCACGGTAGGAGCGGCCGCGCGCGTCGAAGATCAGGTTGTGCATCGGGCAGTTCATGGGCTTGAGGTAGTAGTCGGTACCACCGTCGAGCTGCATGGGGGGGTACATGCCCTCCGCGTACCAGTCCAGGTGGCCGCTCTTCTCGAAGAGGGTGCCCTTGGTGGCGTGCGGGGTGTAGACGAACTCGTAGCCCTCTTCCTCGTGCCGCTTGCGCGAGTAGTCCTCCATGGTGCGGCGGATGACGCCGCCCCGCGGGTGGAAGACGGCCAGACCGGAGCCGATCTCGTCCTGTACGGAGAACAGGTCGAGCTCGACGCCGAGCTTGCGGTGGTCGCGCTTCTCGGCCTCCACGAGGAAGTCGAGGTGGGCCTTCAGCTCCTCCTTCGACGGCCACGCGGTGCCGTAGATGCGCTGGAGCATCGGGTTCTTCTCGCTGCCGCGCCAGTAGGCGGCGGCGTTGCGCATGAGCTTGAACGCGGGGATGTTGCGGGTGGTGGGCAGGTGGGGACCGCGGCAGAGGTCCTTCCAGCACAGGTCGCCGGTCTTCGCGTCGAAGTTGTCGTAGATGGTCAGCTCGCCGCCGCCCACCTCGACGTTCGCGCCGTCGTCGGTCGAGGCCGAACCCTTGATACCGATGAGCTCCAGCTTGTACGGCTCGTTCGCGAGCTCCTCGCGGGCCGCCTCGTCGGTGACGACGCGGCGGGCGAAGCGCTGGCCGCGCTTCTGGATCTCCTGCATCTTCTTCTCGATGGCCTTGAGGTCATCGGGGGTGAAGGGCTTGGCGACGTCGAAGTCGTAGTAGAAGCCGTCGCGGACCGGCGGGCCGATGCCCAGCTTGGCCTCGGGGAAGAGCTCCTGCACGGCCTGCGCCATGACGTGGGCGGTCGAGTGGCGCAGGATGTCCAGGCCGTCCGGGGAGGAGATCTCCACCGGCTCGACGGTCTCGCCGTCCTTCACCTCGTACGCGAGGTCCTTCAGCTCTCCTGCGATGCGCGCGGCGACGATGGTGCGCTCGCCGGCGAAGAGCTCCGCCGCCGTAGTGCCCGTGGCCACCACGCGCTCGTCCCGCTCGGAATCGCGTTGGATGATCACACGGACGTCTGACACCGGTCTCTCCTGACTCAGGGGGTGCGCGAGCGAACACTGCGCGCCTGAATCGTACCGAGCGGAGTGGCCGCGCCGCTAAACGGTTAGGACGGCCCCCGCCGTGACCGGCTGCGAGCCCGCGGGCTGCTGCCCTGCGGGGCTCGTCCCCTACCCGCCCTTCCACCGTTCCCCGGGCTCCGCCCGGACCCGGAAAGATCGCCTCAAACGCCGGCGGGGCTGGATAGATCCAGCC
>NZ_JBSGXB010000098.1:0-22885 GCF_053609185.1 Streptomyces sp. NPDC054956
CAGATGTGGAAGCCCGGTAACGGGTGGAGCTGACTGGTACTAATAGGCCGAGGGCTTGTCCTCAGTTGCTCGCGTCCACTGTGTTAGTTCTGAAGTAACGAACTGTGTCCATATCCGGTTGGTTAACTTCATAGTGTTTCGGTGGTCATAGCGTTAGGGAAACGCCCGGTTTACATTCCGAACCCGGAAGCTAAGCCTTTCAGCGCCGATGGTACTGCAGGGGGGACCCTGTGGGAGAGTAGGACGCCGCCGAACAATCATTGTGGGAAAGCCCCGCACCTTATGGTGCGGGGCTTTTCTGCGTTTACGGGCAGGTCTGCCGCCTCCTGTAGGGTCAGGGGGCATCGTTCGACCATTTCTACAGTCACAGTGGAGGCCCCCGGGTGGAGGTCCAGGAGACTCGGGTTCAGACTGACCGAATTTTCACCATTCCGAACATCCTGAGCATGGCGCGGCTCGCAGGCGTGCCGCTGTTCCTGTGGCTGATCCTGGCGGAGCATGACGGCTGGGCGCTTGCCGTCCTCATGCTCAGCGGGATCAGCGACTACCTCGACGGGAAGCTCGCGCGCCGCTGGAATCAGATCAGCAGCCTCGGCCGGCTGCTCGATCCCGCCGCGGACCGGCTCTACATCCTGTCGACCCTGTTCGGTCTCACGTACCGGGGGATTCTGCCGATCTGGCTCACCGCGGCGCTGCTCGCGCGCGAGCTGATGCTGCTGGTCATGGTCTGGATCCTGCGCCGTCACGGCTATCCGCCGCCGCAGGTGAACTTCCTCGGCAAGGCCGCGACCTTCAACCTGATGTACGCGTTCCCCTTGCTGCTGGTGAGCGACGGGACGGGTTGGTTGGCCTGGACGGGGTCAGTTTTGGGATGGGCCTTCGCCGGATGGGGTACAACCCTCTATTGGTGGGCAGGAATCCTTTACGTGGTGCAGGTCCGTCGGCTCGTGAAGGCGGACGCCACGGCCGATTGAGCTCGCTCGGCGCCTGGCAGACGCGGAGGACTCGCCCGGCCACCGTCGGGACGAGTGGGATCGGCGATTACGTCGTCTCTCAAGGAGGACTCTCCCGACATGAAGGCCGTCGTGATGGCCGGTGGCGAAGGCACTCGTCTCCGCCCAATGACCTCGAGCATGCCCAAGCCGCTCCTGCCGGTGGCGAACCGGCCGATCATGGAGCACGTGCTCAGGCTCCTCAAGCGCCATGGGCTCAGCGAGACCGTGGTCACCGTGCAATTCCTGGCATCGCTCGTCAGGAACTACTTCGGTGACGGCGAGGAGCTCGGGATGGAGCTCACCTATGCCAATGAGGAGAAGCCACTCGGTACCGCCGGCAGCGTGAAGAACGCCGAGGAGGCCTTGAAGGACGACACCTTCCTCGTCATCTCCGGCGACGCGCTCACCGACTTCGACCTGACCGACCTCATCCGCTTCCACAAGGCGAAGGGCGGGCTCGTCACCGTCTGCCTCACCCGTGTGCCGAACCCGCTGGAATTCGGCATCACGATCGTGGACGAGGAGGGCAAGGTCGAGCGCTTCCTGGAGAAGCCGACCTGGGGCCAGGTGTTCTCGGACACGATCAACACCGGTATCTACGTCATGGAACCGGAGATCTTCGACTACGTGGACCCGGACGTCTCCGTGGACTGGTCCGGTGACGTCTTCCCGCAGCTGATGAAGGAAGGCCGGCCGATCTACGGCTATGTGGCCGAGGGCTACTGGGAGGACGTCGGCACGCACGAGAGCTACGTCAAGGCCCAGGCCGACGTGCTCGAGGGCAAGGTCCAGGTCGAGATGGACGGCTTCGAGATCTCGCCCGGGGTGTGGATCGCCGAAGGGGCCGAGGTGAGCCCCGAAGCGGTCCTGCGCGGGCCGCTGTACATCGGGGACTACGCCAAGGTCGAAGCCGGGGTGGAGATCCGCGAGCACACGGTCGTCGGATCGAACGTCGTCGTGAAGAGCGGTGCGTTCCTGCACAAGGCCGTGGTGCACGACAACGTGTACATCGGGCCGCACAGCAACCTTCGGGGCTGTGTCATCGGCAAGAACACCGACATCATGCGGGCCGCCAGGATCGAGGACGGCGCCGTCATCGGCGACGAGTGCCTCGTCGGTGAAGAATCGATCATTCAGGGGAACGTGCGGGTCTACCCCTTCAAGACGATCGAGGCCGGCGCCTTCGTCAACACGTCGGTGATCTGGGAGTCCCGGGGGCAGGCGCACCTGTTCGGCGCGCGCGGCGTCACCGGGATCCTGAACGTGGAGATCACCCCCGAACTGGTGGTGCGGCTGGCGGGCGCCTATGCGACGACCCTGAAGAAGGGCGCTACGGTCACCACGGCCCGCGACCACTCCAGGGGCGCGCGAGCGCTCAAGCGGGCCGTGATCTCGGCCCTGCAGGCCAGCGCCATCAACGTACGGGACCTGGAGAACGTACCGCTGCCGGTGGCGCGGCAGCAGACGGCGCGCGGCAGCGCCGGCGGGATAGTGCTCCGGACCTCGCCGGGCGTGCCGGACTCGGTGGACATCATGTTCCTCGACGAGCGCGGGGCGGACCTCTCCCTCCAGCAGCAGCGCAAGCTCGACCGGGTGTACGCGCGGCAGGAGTACCGCAGGGCGTTCCCCGGCGAGATCGGCGACCTGCAGTTCCCGGGCAGCGTCTTCGACGCCTATACGGGTTCACTGCTGCGCAGGGTGGACACCACCGGGGTCGCGGATTCGGGCCTCAAAGTGGTCGTGGACGCCTCCAACGGCAGCGCGGGGCTCGTGCTGCCCAGCCTGCTGGGCCGGCTCGGGGTGGACGCCCTCACCGTCAATCCGGGGCTGGACGAGTCCCGGCCGACGGAGACCGCGGAATCCCGGCGGGCCGGGCTGGTGCGGCTCGGTGAGATCGTGGCGTCCTCGCGGGCCGCGTTCGGAGTCCGGTTCGACCCGGTGGGGGAGCGGATCTCCCTGGTGGACGAGCGCGGGCGGATCATCGAGGACGACCGGGCGCTGCTGGTGATGCTCGATCTGGTGGCGGCCGAGAAGCGCAGCGGCAAGGTGGCGCTGACGGTGACCACCACCCGGATCGCGGAGCAGGTGGCGGCGTACCACGGCACTCAGGTGGAGTGGACGACGACCTCGCCCGACGACCTGACCCGGGTGGGCCGGGCGGAGAACACCATCTTCGGCGGCGACGGCCGGGGCGGTTTCATCGTCCCGGAGTTCAGCAGCGTCTTCGACGGATCGGCGGCCTTCGTCCAGCTGATCGGGCTGGTGGCGCGGACGCAGCTCACGCTGAGCCAGATCGACGCCCGGATCCCGCGGGCGCACGTGCTCAAGCGGGACGTGCCGACCCCGTGGGCGGTGAAGGGGCTCGTCATGCGGCGGGTCGTGGAGGCGGCCGGGGAACGGCAGGTGGACACCACCGACGGGGTACGGGTCGTCGAGGCCGACGGACGGTGGGCGCTGGTGCTGCCGGATCCGGCGGAGGCGGTCACCCACCTGTGGGCGGAAGGGCCCGACGACGCGTCCGCGCAGGCACTGCTGGACGACTGGGCCGCGGTGGTGGACGGCGCCGGGCACTGAGTCCCGGCAGGTGATGACGTAGGTCCACGAGTCCGGTGGGCCGGTGGGGGCCGAACGTCCCTCCCGGTCCGCCGGTCGGGCGCATTCGGTGTGTGCGGCGGCGACATGCGACGATGTGCGGCATGTCGCAGCCGCCCCACAACCGGAGTTCGTCACCTCCCCCGGAGGGCGTACCCGGGAACCCCCGGCCCGCGCGGCCGGACGCATCCATGTCGCTGCTGACGCACGTGATGGACCACAGCCTCGACGAGGGTTACGCCGAGGCCTCGGCCCGGCGCGAATCGGAGGGTACGGCGGGTCTGCCGCGCACCCTCAAGGCCAAGCTGGGTCTGGCCGCGGGGCTCGTGCTCGCCGCCATGGTCGTCACGCTCGGCGCGGCGCAGGCGAGGGTGGCCGCGCCGGTGCTGGCCAAGGAGCGCCAGGAACTGATCGACCGGGTCGAGCGGGCCGACGCGCGCGCCGACGGCCTGGAGGGGGACATCGAGCGGCTGCGGGACGCCGTCGCCGGCCGTCAGCGCGAGGCGCTCAAGCAGCACGGCGGCGACCAGGGCCAGCTCGTGGCGCTGCTGTCCGGGGCCACCGAAGTGCGCGGGCCCGGGATCAAGCTCACCGTGGACGACGCGAAGGGCTCGTCCTCGGGCAACGGCACGAAGCCGCGCGAGAACACCGGTTTCGCGGACACCGGGCGGCTCCGCGACCGCGATATGCAGAAGATCGTCAACGGGCTGTGGCAGTCCGGGGCGGAGGCGATCTCGATCAACGGGCAGCGGCTGACGTCGCTCTCGGCGATCCGGGCCGCCGGTGACGCGATACTGGTCGACAACAGGCCGCTGGTGCCGCCGTACGAAGTGCTGGCGATCGGCGACAAGAAGCGTCTCGGGACGGCGTTCCAGGACTCCGCGGACGGCCAGTACCTGCACGTGCTGCAGGAGAGCTACGGCATCCGTTACACCTTGTCGGCCGAGGCCGAGGTGCGGCTTCCGGCCGCGTCGAGCCTGACCGTACGTACGGCTACAGCAGCAGAGCAGCAGAAGGGTGCATCGTGATCGCGGTACTGGGCCTCGTGGCCGGAGTGGTGGTCGGACTTCTGGTCCGGCCCGAAGTGCCGGCCGTGGTGGAGCCTTATCTGCCGATCGCCGTGGTGGCGGCGCTGGACGCGGTGTTCGGAGGCCTGCGCGCGATGCTGGACGGCATCTTCGTGGACAAGGTCTTCGTGGTGTCGTTCCTGTCGAACGTGGTCGTGGCCGCGCTGATCGTCTTCCTCGGCGACAAGCTGGGCGTCGGCTCGCAGCTCTCCACCGGTGTGGTCGTCGTCCTGGGCATCCGCATCTTCTCCAACGCCGCGGCCATCCGCCGGCACGTGTTCCGGGCGTGAGGCCGATGCGTACGAACGACACCCCGCCCGAGGAGCCGAGGCACTCGGAGCCCCTGGAACAGCCGGAGCGGCCGGAGCCCGAGCAGACGGGCCGACAGCGGCTCGCGGCCGGGTTGTGGCCGCCGCGGGTGAGCCGGGCCCAACTGATCGTCGCGGTGCTGCTGTTCGTCCTGGGGCTCGGCCTGGCCATCCAGGTGCGGTCGAACAGCGACTCCAGTGCGCTGCGCGGCGCCCGTCAGGAGGACCTCGTACGGATCCTCGACGAGCTGGACGGGCGGACCAAGCGGCTCGAGGACGAGAAGCAGAAGCTCGAGGAGCAGCGCAGGGAGCTGGAGAGCAGCTCCAACCAGGCCGAGGAGGCCCGGAAGCAGACCGTCGAAAAGGAACGCCAACTCGGGATCCTGGCCGGTACGGTGGCGGCTCAGGGTCCGGGGATCTTGCTGAAGATCTCGGATCCCAAGGGTCAGGTGCAGTCGGACAAGCTGCTGGACACGCTCCAGGAGCTGCGCGCGGCCGGGGCCGAGGCGATCCAGATCAACGGTGTGCGTGTGGTGGCGGGCTCGTACTTCTCGGACGAGGGGAGCGGGGTCGCGATCGACGGTAAGAAGATCACACAGCCTTACGAGTTCAAGGTGATCGGCAAGCCGCAGGACCTGGAGCCGGCGCTCAACATTCCCGGCGGCGTCGTCCAGTCGTTGGAGAAGGAGCAGGCGGTCGCCACCATCACACGACCGGCGAAGATCGTCGTGGATGCCTTGCGGGCTGCGAAGCAGCCTGACTACGCTCGGTCGTCATCGTCGTGAGGCGGGACGAGGAGCAGACCGGCTCACGCGGGCGGATGCCTGCGGGGGGTCGGCGCACCGAAGTCGCGGTGCGTGGTGGAAACTGTCTGATGGTTACGGACGTTGTGAAGTATGTCCGGGTCGGCAGGTGTTGCATTCGGAGTTCGTCCTGCCCCACGGGCGGGTCTGTTTCGGTCAAGGGGAATCGCCCGTGAAGTTGTTTGAGAAGTTGTTCGGCAAGAAGAACCGCGAGGAAAGTGGTGCGGCCAGGCACCGCGCGGGGCACGGCGACGTGGAAGGGCAGGGCGACCGGCCGCTCTTCCGGGACGAGGTCGGGGGTACGGGGGATATTTCGGGCGCACAGGGCGCGTCGGCTGTTGACCCTGCCGGTACCGGACGCATAGGTTTCGGTGAACCATCAACCTCAAGTACGGGTGGAGGGTTTGCGCCCGACCCGTACGCCACCAATGCCTCCGCGGGGCAGCCGCGGCGCGAGGAGCCGTCCATGTCGGCCGAGCAGATTTGCAGCAGGTGTGGGCACCGCAGCGACGCGGCGAGCCGATTCTGCTCCAACTGCGGGGCGCCGCTGCGGGCGGGTCTGACGCCGGAGCGTGCCTCGGAGACCACGTCCACCATCTCGATCTCGGGCCTGGAGGCCTACGAGGCCGAGGTGTCGGGACAGACGCACGTGTCGTCCTCGCTGTCCCCCGAGGCCCAGGCCGCGGTGGAGGCGCTGCCTCCGGGTTCCGCTCTGCTCATCGTGCGGCGCGGCCCGAACTCCGGCAGCCGCTTCCTCTTGGACGGCGAGCTGACGACGGCCGGCCGGCACCCGCAGAGCGACATCTTCCTGGACGACGTCACCGTCTCCCGGCGCCATGTCGAGTTCCGCCGGAGCCACGACGGCGGCTTCACCGTCGCCGATGTCGGCAGCCTCAACGGCACGTACGTGAACCGTGAACCGATCGACTCCGTCTCCCTCCACAACGGCGACGAAGTGCAGATCGGCAAGTACCGGCTGGTCTTCTACGCGAGCCTGCGGGGGCACTGACCCTTCAAGGGAAGGTCCCATGCTGCGTATCCCGGCAGGCGGTGCCGCAAAAAACGGCACCGCCGGCACCGCCGCCTCGGGCGGGCGGCTGGTGAGCATCGGAACGGTGCTCACGATGCTCCGCGACGAGTTCCCCGAAGTCACGATCTCGAAGATCCGTTTCCTGGAGGCGGAGGGGCTCGTCGAGCCCCGGCGCACACCTTCCGGATACCGCAAGTTCAGCACCGACGACGTCGAGCGCCTCGCCCGCATCCTGCGGCTCCAGCGGGACCACTACCTTCCGTTGAAGGTCATCCGCGAGCAGCTCGACGCGCTCGCCCGGGGCGAGCAGATCCGCATTCCGGCGCCCGCGGCGCACGGGGAGTCCGTCGATCCCGCGAGCCCCGTCGCGATCTACGGAGAGGTGGGCCGGGAGCGGCCGACCGTGGCCAGGGTGGGCCGGGCCGAGCTGATCGCCGCCGCCGAGGTGGACGAGGTGCAGCTCGTCGAGTGGGAGTCGTACGGGCTCCTCGCGGAGGCGCCGGGCGGCGGATACGACGCGGAAGCCGTCACCGTGGCCCGTCTGGTGGCCGATCTCGGGCGATTCGGTCTGGAGCCGCGCCACCTGCGGGCGATGAAGGCCGCCGCCGACCGGGAGGCCGGTCTGATCGAGCAGGTCGTCGCACCGCTGCGCCGGCACCGCAATCCCCAGACCAGGGCGCATGCGGAGGCCACGATGAAGGAGCTCGCGGGGCTCTCCGTACGCCTGCACGAGGCCCTCGTACAGACGGCCCTCGGGGTGCGGCTGGACTGACCCGAGGGGGTCACAGGGGGGACTCCCGGACAGCCCGGGGGGAGCCCGACTACCCAAACCGGCCGGGCAGGTCCTAGGGTTGCTGTGTGAACGAGCTCGACGTTGTGGGTGTCCGGGTGGAAATGCCCTCGAACCAACCGATCGTGCTCCTGCGTGAAGTGGGAGGCGATCGGTACCTCCCCATCTGGATCGGACCAGGGGAGGCGACCGCCATTGCCTTCGCGCAGCAGGGCATGGCCCCTGCCCGGCCGCTGACGCACGACCTGTTCAAGGACGTGCTGGAGGCGATCGGCGAGGAGCTCACCGAGGTCCGGATCACGGATCTGCGGGAGGGCGTCTTCTACGCGGAGCTCGTCTTCGCCAGTGGAGTCGAGGTGAGCGCGCGGCCGTCCGACGCCATAGCGCTCGCCCTGCGGACCGGGACGCCGATCTACGGCAGCGACGGCGTCCTCGACGACGCCGGCATCGCGATCCCGGACGAGCAGGAGGACGAGGTGGAGAAGTTCCGCGAGTTCCTCGACCAGATCTCGCCCGAGGACTTCGGTACGGGCCCGCAGTGAGGCGCGGGTCGCCTCGGCCTCCGGGATATTTCAGCCCATTCGAGTAGCCTTTCCCCGCAATGGGGCACGGGAAACCACTCTCAGGGTGATTATCACTCGGCGTGCCGAGTGTGGCGATCGTTGACGCACCCCTGGTGACTGCCTACCTTCGAGATGGCAGGTCAAGGACGGAGGGTCGGCGTGAGAGTCACGGGCGACGGTACGACCGGGGGCATCCCCGCACGGAGTGACGGTGGGCCGTACCCGCTGCACGGTGGTGCGGGTGCGGTGAGCTCCGCGCGCCGTCAGCAGGAGCCCGCGCCGGTCGGTTCGATGGGACCGGTGGGGTCCCAGGGCGGCGTGGGCGGTGAGTCCGCTCCCGAGCAGGTCGGATACCGGGGGCCGACGGCGTGCGCCGCGGCGGGCATCACCTACCGGCAGCTCGACTACTGGGCGCGGACCGGGCTGGTGGAGCCGAGCGTGCGGCCCGCGTACGGGTCGGGGACGCAGCGTCTCTACAGCTTCCGGGACGTGGTCGTCCTCAAGATCGTCAAGCGCTTCCTGGACACCGGGGTGGCGCTGCAGAACATCCGCACCGCCGTGCAGCACCTGCGCGACCGGGGCTTCTCGGACCTCGAGCGCATGACGCTGATGAGCGACGGCGCGACCGTGTACGAGTGCACCTCCCCGGACCAGGTCGTGAGCCTGCTCCAGGGCGGTCAGGGAGTCTTCGGGATCGCGGTGGGCGTGGTCTGGCGCGACGTCGAGAACGCGCTGTCCCAGCTGCACGGGGAGCGCGTGGACACGGGCGAGACGGTGGTCGGGCACAACCCGTCCGACGAGCTGGCGGCCCGGCGCAACCGGGCGGTCTAGCCCCAGCGGTCACTGGAGCCCCTCGCGTGGGCCGGCGGGACGGAATCCCGCCGGTGCCCCGGGCGGGCCCGGTGGAGGCCGGTGGCGCCCCGGGTGGGGGCTTCGGGGCGATTGTCAGTGGCATGGGGGAGCATCGGGGCTGTGAGAGCCGCGCCGACCATCCTGCATCTGGACATGGACGCCTTCTACGCCTCCGTGGAGCAGGCCTCGAAGCCGAGCCTGCGGGGCAAGGCGGTCATCGTCGGCGGGCTGGGACCGCGCGGGGTCGTCGCCACCGCCTCGTACGAGGCCAGGCGCTTCGGGGTGCACTCGGCGATGCCGATGGCCCAGGCGCGCCGGCTCTGCCCGAACGGCGCGTGTCTGATCCCGCGCTTCAGCCTGTACCGGGCGGTCAGCGACACCGTCATGGCACTCCTGCGGGAGCTCTCCCCGCTCGTGGAGCCGCTCAGTCTCGACGAGGCGTTCGTGGACCTCGAAGCGGGCGGGGTCGCCTTCGACGCGCGGACGGCGCGGGCCGTGGGGGAGCGGCTGCGGGCCGACATCACGGCCGCGACGGGGCTCAGCGGATCGGTCGGGCTGGCCGGGTCCAAGATGCTGGCCAAGGTGGCCTCCGAGGAGGCCAAGCCGGCCGGACTGCTGCTGATCGAGGTCGGTACGGAGCGGGAGCACCTCGCGCCGATGTCCGTACGGACCCTGCCCGGGGTGGGGCCGGCCACCGGGGAGCACCTGCGGCGGGCCGGGATCACCACGGTGGGGGAGCTGGCCGCGGCCGGCGAGGACGAACTGGTCCGGATGGTCGGGCGCTCGCACGGGGTCGGGCTCTACCGGATGGCTCTGGGGCTGGACGACCGGCCGGTGGTCGCCGAGCGCGACGCGAAGTCGGTGTCGGTCGAGGACACCTTCGACGTGGACCTGCACGACCGGGTCCGGATCCGGGGCGAGGTGCAGCGGCTCGCGGACCGGTGCGTGGAGCGGCTGCGGGCCTCGGGGCACTCGGGGCGGACGATCGTGCTCAAGGTCCGGCGCTACGACTTCTCCACGCTCACCCGCTCCGAGACCCTGCGGGGGCCGACGGACGATCCGGCGGTGGTGCGGGAGGCGGCCGCGCGGCTGCTCGAGGCGGTGGACACCACGGGCGGGGTGCGGCTGCTGGGCGTGGGCGTGACGGGGCTGGCGGACTACACGCAGGAGGACCTCTTCGCCTTCGCGCAGGCCGGGGCGGACGGGGCCGTGGAGGAGGATGCCGGTTCGGCCGCGCCGGCCGGGGTGGCGGCCCGGTCCGGTGGAAGCCAAGGGGAGGGCGAGATGTCCCCCGCCCGCTCCGCCCCGGAGTCCCGCGCTTCGATCGCGGGCGGGGCCGGCAGTGCGCCCGCGGACGCTCGACCCGGTGCGGACGCACCGAGTGCCGCGGAGCCCTCCGAGGCCGTGCCCGAGCGGCGGTGGGCGGCCGGGAGCGATGTACGGCACGCGGTGCACGGCCCCGGGTGGGTCCAGGGCAGCGGGGTCGGGCGGGTGACCGTACGGTTCGAGGAGCCGGGATCGGAGCCGGGCCGGGTGCGGACGTTCCTGGTGGACGACCCCGAGCTGGAGCCGTCCGATCCGCTGCCGCTGGTGGGGGACCGGAGCGCGGGGGCCGCGGACGGCGCCGCGGCCCGGCAGGACCCGGCTGCCCGGCAGGATCCGTAGGCCCCCGGCCGTCTCAGCCCTCGTCGCCCGCCAGGCGGCCGAAGTCGCGGGTGAACTCGCTGGGGAGGGTCACGTCGAGGCCGTAGTGGTGGTACAGCTGCAGCTCCTGTTCGGGGGAGAGGTGGCGGCCGACGCCGAAGTCGGGGGCGTCCTTGATGAGGGAGCGTTCGAAGGGCACGTGCAGCGTGTCGCCCACCATCTCGCTGGGCTCCAGGGGGACGAAGGCGTCCCGGCTGAAGAGGCCGGTCCGTACGGCGGCCCATTCGGGGACGCCCGTGGCATCGTCGAGGTAGACCTCGTCGACGGTGCCGATCTTGGTTCCATTGCGGTCGAACGCCTTGCGGCCGATCAGGCTGCGCGGATCGATGTCGGTCTGCACGGTCCGGTCCCTCCATTTGGTCGCAACTCCTCCGTAATGACTACAAAAGTGCATTTCTGGAGAGGGGGCCACTCGAGGGAGGTGGTCGGATCCTCGCTGGTAGGCTGGGTTACGGCTGTTGACCCTGTGCGGGAGAGTCCTCCGAGTGAGTTCGACGGAGGCGCCGAAGGAGCAAATCCTCCCCGGAATCTCTCAGGCATACGTACCGCACGTGGTGAGGCCACTCTGGAAAGCAGGGGCGGGTACCGGGCGCGCAGTGCCGGTTCCCCTCCTCACCGACGGTGAAAGCCGGTCCTCGCGAGCGATCCTCGAGCGGCCCGGTGAAACTCTCAGGTTGTGATGACAGAGGGGGAGGCCGTCCGGGTGCCCGCGCCGAGGCACCCCTCGCAGGTCGTACGACCAGGAGGCCTCCGTACATGACCGCCAACCGCATTCCGCTCTCCCAGCTGGAGCGAGGCATCCCCTTCGAGCAGCGCCACATCGGCCCGGATGCCGAGGCGCAGGCGAAGATGCTCGCCCAGGTGGGCTACGGCTCCCTGGACGAACTCACCGCCGCCGCGGTACCGGATGTGATCAAGACCACTGCCGCGCTGAACCTGCCCGAGGCGCGGACCGAGGCCGAGGTGCTCGCCGAGCTGCGCGAGCTCGCCGACCGCAACCAGGTCCTCTCCTCCATGATCGGCCTGGGTTACTACGGCACCTTCACGCCGCCGGTGATCCTGCGCAACGTCATGGAGAACCCGGCCTGGTACACGGCGTACACGCCGTACCAGCCGGAGATCTCCCAGGGCCGCCTCGAGGCCCTGCTGAACTTCCAGACCGTCGTCGCCGAGCTGACCGGCCTGCCGACCTCCGGTGCCTCCCTGCTCGACGAGGGCACCGCGGCCGCCGAGGCCATGACCCTGGCCCGCCGCGTGGGCAAGGCCAAGGGCAACGTCTTCCTGGTGGATGCCGACGCGCTGCCGCAGACCATCGCCGTGATCGAGACCCGCGCCGAGCCGATCGGCATCGAGATCGTCGTCGCCGACCTGTCCGAGGGCATCCCGGCCGAGATCGCCGAGCGCGGCGTCTACGGCGTCCTGGTCCAGTACCCGGGCGCCTCCGGTGCCGTGCGCGACATCAAGCCGGTCATCGACCAGGCCCACGAGCTCGGCGCCATCGTCGCCGTCTCCGCCGACCTGCTCGCCCTGACCCTGCTGACCTCGCCGGGCGAGCTGGGCGCGGACATCGCGGTCGGCACCACCCAGCGCTTCGGCGTCCCGATGGGCTTCGGCGGACCGCACGCCGGCTACATGGCCGTCCAGGCCAAGCACGCCCGCTCGCTGCCCGGCCGCCTCGTCGGCGTCTCCGTGGACGCGGACGGCAACAAGGCCTACCGCCTGGCGCTGCAGACCCGTGAGCAGCACATCCGCCGCGAGAAGGCCACCAGCAACATCTGCACCGCGCAGGTGCTCCTCGCCGTCATGGCCGGCATGTACGCCGTCTACCACGGCCCGGACGGCCTGCGGACGATCGCCCGCCGCACCCACCGCTACGCCAGCCTGCTGGCCGCGGGCCTGACGGCCGGCGGGGTCGAGGTCGTGCACGGCTCGTACTTCGACACCCTCACCGTCCGGGTTCCCGGCCGGGCCGCCGAGGTCGTGGCCGCCGCCCGCGAGGGTGGAGTCAACCTCTTCCAGGTCGACGCCGACCTCGTCTCCATCGCCTGCGACGAGACGACCCTGCGTGCCGACATCGAGGCCGTCTGGGGCGCCTTCGGCGTCACCGCGGACATCGAGGCGCTGGACGGGACCACCGCCGAGGCGCTGCCCGAGGGCCTGCTGCGCTCGGACGCGTACCTGACGCACCCGGTCTTCCACCAGCACCGTTCCGAGACCGCGATGCTGCGCTACCTGCGCAAGCTCTCGGACAAGGACTACGCGCTGGACCGCGGCATGATCCCGCTGGGCTCCTGCACCATGAAGCTCAACGCGACCACCGAGATGGAGTCGGTCACCTGGCCCGAGTTCGGCCAGCTGCACCCGTTCGCCCCGGTCGAGCAGGCCGAGGGGTACCTCACGCTCATCACCGAGCTGGAGGAACGTCTCTGCGAGGTCACCGGCTACGACAAGGTCTCCATCCAGCCGAACGCCGGCTCCCAGGGTGAGCTCGCCGGCCTGCTGGCCGTGCGCGCCTACCACCGGGCGAACGGCGACGAGCAGCGCACCGTCTGCCTCATCCCGTCCTCCGCGCACGGCACCAACGCCGCCAGCGCCGTGATGGCCGGCATGAAGGTCGTCGTCGTCAAGACCGCCGACGACGGCGAGGTGGACGCGGACGACCTGCGCGCCAAGATCGAGCAGTACCGCGACGAGCTCGCCGTGCTGATGATCACCTACCCCTCCACGCACGGTGTGTTCGAGGAGCACGTCGCCGACATCTGCGCCCAGGTGCACGACGCCGGCGGCCAGGTCTACGTGGACGGCGCCAACCTCAACGCCCTGGTGGGCCTGGCCAAGCCGGGTCACTTCGGCGGCGACGTCTCGCACCTGAACCTGCACAAGACCTTCTGCATCCCGCACGGCGGCGGCGGCCCGGGCGTCGGCCCGGTCGGTGTCCGGGCGCACCTGGCCCCGTACCTGCCCAACCACCCGCTGCAGCCGACCGCCGGTCCCGAGACGGGCGTCGGCCCGATCTCGGCCGCGCCGTGGGGTTCGGCCGGCATCCTGCCGATCTCCTGGTCGTACGTGCGCCTGATGGGCGGCGAGGGCCTCAAGCGCGCGACCCAGGTGGCGGTGCTCGGCGCGAACTACATCGCCAAGCGCCTCGAGCCGCACTACCCGGTGCTCTACACGGGCCCGGGCAACCTGGTCGCGCACGAGTGCATCATCGACATGCGCCCGCTGTCGAAGGCCACGGGCGTCAGCATCGACGACATCGCCAAGCGTCTGATCGACTACGGGTTCCACGCGCCGACCATGTCCTTCCCGGTCGCCGGCACCCTGATGATCGAGCCGACGGAGTCCGAGGACCTCGCCGAGATCGACCGCTTCTGCGACGCGATGATCGCCATCCGCGCCGAGATCGAGCGGGTCGCGGGCGGCGAATGGCCGGTCGACGACAACCCGCTGGCCAACTCCCCGCACACGGCGGCGGCGCTGGGCGGCGAGTGGAACCACCCGTACTCCCGCGACGAGGCCGTCTTCCCGGGCGGTGTGTCGGCCGCGGAGAAGTACTGGCCGCCGGTGCGCCGCATCGACGGTGCCTTCGGCGACCGGAACCTGGTGTGTTCCTGCCCGCCGCTGGACGAGTACGACAACTGATCCGTCGTCCGTCCACGTGACATGACGAAGGGGCCGGTCCGGGAGGTTCTCCTCCTGGGCCGGCCCCTTTCATGTCGGACATGGGCGGGATCCGGACGACGGGTCAGGCCGCCTTCATCACCTGCGTCGTCGCGAGCGGGCGGTGCGGAGCGATGATCTGGCCGTCCGGCAGCAGCTCACCGGTGTCCTCGAAGAGCAGGACGCCATTGCACAGCAGGCTCCAGCCCTGTTCCGGGTGCACGGCCACGGGGTGCGCGGCCTCCCGGTCGGCGGAGTCGGCGGACGGGCATGCTGGCTTGTGCTGGCACATGGATGCGTTCTTTCGCTGCGGTGTGGTCTGTGTGCTGCGGCTCGATGCGTTGTTCATGGCCGCCCCCCGTATCGACGACTTGGCTCGGTCAGGGTCCCAGTGTTCCCCCACGGCACGGTGTCCGCAGGGATTTCCCGGCAGCTGTCCTCATAGATTGATGACGCATCACTCGTGCGGGCGGTTCAGGTCAACTCCCCTGTCATTTCGGATGGTTCGCAGGGGGCCCGAGTGGGCTAGGCCGAATGGGCAGTTTCGGCCACGGGGCCCGTTCAGGCGGCCGGGGCGGCCATCGAAGGCGGGATCGGGGGCGCCGAGGGCGTGAGCCGGTGGGTCATCACGGGCAGCAGTTCGGACACCGGGTGCGGCCGGTAGGCGGCGATTCCGGGTGGGGCGGGTGCCAGCGGGACGAGCAGGTCGGCGGCGGCCGGCAGCCCGGCGGACGCGTCGGCCCCGACCGATCCGTGCAGCCACAGCGTCAGCATGTACAGCTCCGGTACGGACAGCAGCCGGGGCTGGTAGTTCTTGCCGAGGGACTCGGCCTGGCGCAGCGCGCGTTCGGTGGCGGCGACGTACGGGCCCTCGAAGAAGTGGGAGAAGGTCCAGCCGTCCGGGGTGAGCCGGGTATCGGCCGCGGCCACGTAGCGGTCCCCGCTGCGGATCAAGAACCGCCAGCCGGTCAGCCGCGTGCGCGGCGGCCTGCCGCCGGAGGTCAGGCCGGCGATGTTCAGCCTGTCCAGGACGTGGACGGGCAGCGGCAGTTCGGCTGTCATCGGACCCTGGAGGGCGCGCAGGGCCGGAGTGTGCGCCTCGTTGACGGCGCTGGGAGAACCGAGGGCCGCGAGGACGCTGCGCAGGGCGGGCGCGGGAGCCGGAGGGACATGCAGCGGCATGGTGGGTCGCCTCTCACTTGGGAGACCGGTGGAACGGGGGCGGGGTGCGGGTGCGGACGACGCTGTCGCATTCTGGGGCCAGAGGGGGGCTGAGGGGCAATGGCCGCGCGCCAACTCTCTGCCTCGTTTGCGGAGTTTATACGACATGTGTTCACGCAGTGTTTCGGGTAGCTGTCCCGCCTATTGCCGGCAAGACGCTTACCGGTCCCTCTGACATGGCATTCATGCCGGGTGCGCGCAAACGTGCCGCGCTGACCTCGGAGGTTACCGGACGGGGGCTCGGCTGGAAAGCATCGGTTATCCGAAGCCGGCAAAGTCGACGCGGTAATTGCGTACGGCCGGTTGCCAGGTGAATGTGCCAAAGCGCCCGTCGGCCAAACCGGCGCACGCTCCTCGCCAGACACGCCCCTCCGGCGTTATCGATCACGCGGCCGGGGCATCATCGACCGTAACGCGCGCCTGGGGTGACGGATCTTTCCACGCCGGCCAGGCCCACTCGAGGAGGGACGCTTCGATGGGGGAGAAGGTCGTGGCGGGCGGATTCGACCTGTCCGATCGGCAAAGGTACCGGAGGAAGCTTCACGAGTGCCTGGAGGGACTGGAGCGGCTTCTGGCGGAGAAGAGGTTCGATCGGCCCAAGAACATGATGGGGCTGGAGATCGAGCTGAATCTCGCGGGTTCCGACGGTTTGCCGAGAATGGTGAATGCCCAGGTGCTCGAACGCATTGCGAGCCCTGATTTCCAAACGGAACTCGGAATGTTCAACCTGGAGGTGAACGTACTCCCGCACCGGCTCGGCGGCCGGGTATTCGACCAGCTCGCCGAGGAACTGAGCGCGGGACTCGGCTATGCCCACCGGCAGGCCGCGGAGATCGACGCCGGGGTGGTGATGATCGGTATCCTGCCGACGATCTCCCGCGCGGACCTGGTCACCGCCAACCTCTCGGCGGTCGACCGCTACTCGCTGCTCAACGAGCAGATCCTGATGATGCGCGGCGAGGACTTCGTGCTCGACATCGAGGGCGTCGAGCGGCTGACCTGGACCTCCGGGTCGATCGTGCCGGAGGCCGCGTGCACCTCAGTACAACTGCACCTGCAGGTGACCCCGGCCCGGTTCGCGGACGTGTGGAACGCGGCGCAGGCGGTGGCCGCCGTACAGATAGCCGTCGGCGCCAACTCGCCGTTCCTGTTCGGGCGGGAGCTGTGGCGGGAGTCGCGGCCGCCGCTCTTCCAGCAGGCCACCGACACCCGGCCGCCCGAGCTCCAGGCGCAGGGGGTGCGGCCGCGCACCTGGTTCGGCGAGCGGTGGGTGGACTCGGCGTACGAGCTCTTCGCCGAGAACGTCCGCTACTTCCCGGCCCTGCTGCCGATCTGCGACGAGGAGGAGCCGCTGCGGGTGCTCGCCGAGGGAGGAGTGCCGAGCCTGCAGGAGCTGGTGCTGCACAACGGCACCGTCTACCGGTGGAACCGGCCCGTGTACGGGGTCGCCGACGGGGTGCCGCACCTGCGCGTGGAGAACCGGGTGCTGCCCGCCGGCCCCACCGTGGCCGACGTCGTCGCCAACGCGGCCTTCTATTACGGGCTCGTACGGACCCTCGCGGACGAGCAGCGCCCGGTGTGGAGCAGGCTGCCCTTCGCGGAGGCGGAGGCCAACTTCGACGCGGCCTGCCGCTACGGCATCGAAGCCAGGCTGCGCTGGCCGCGCCGGGGCCGGGGCGGGGGGCTGGCGAGCGTGCCGGCGGTGCGGCTGGTGCTGGACGAACTGCTGCCGATGGCCGCGGCCGGGCTGGACGCGTGGGGGATAGAGCCCGCCGACCGGGACCACTACCTCGGGATCATCGAGGAGCGCTGCCGGCGCCGGGCGAACGGGGCGACCTGGCAGGTGGAGACGTACCACCGGGCGCTGGCGGCCGGAATGGAGCGGGACGCGGCGCTCGCGGCGACCACGCGGCGCTACAGCGAGCTGATGCACAAGGGCGAGCCCGTGCACACCTGGCCGGTCGGCCTCGTGGAGACGGAGGTGAGTGCCGCGACGGCGGTCGGCGACTGATCCCCGCCCGGTGCGCCCGTTCCCCCGCCGACGAGGCAGTATGGGGTGATCGCAGTGGTTGGCGGACGGGAGCGGGCGTGCGGACGGAGCCGGAACCGGTGGTCGGGGAGCTCGGCGAGGACCGGGACGGGCGCGGCATGCTGCGCTCCGAGACCCTCCTCGTGCTCGCCCTGTCCCTGGGCGCGAGCGGGGTATCCGCGCTGATCAGCTTCATCGGCTCGCTGACCAAGCCGGGCGGGCTCAAGGACCAGGCCGCCACGCTCAACGGCTCGTACGCGCCCGGCCGGCCCTGGCTGGACCTGGCCTGGCAGCTGTTCGGCATCGCGACCGCGCTCGTCCCCGTACTGCTCGTCGCGCACCTGCTGACCCGCGAGGGAGCGCCGGGGCTGCGGGTGCTCGGCTTCGACCGCACCCGCCCCTGGTGGGACCTGGGCCGCGGCGCGCTCGTCGCGGCCTGCATCGGGAGCGCCGGCCTGGCCTTCTACCTCGCGGCGCGGGCGACCGGCTTCAACCTGACGGTGGTGCCGGAGGCGCTGCCCGACGTGTGGTGGAAGTTCCCCGTGCTGATCCTCTCCGCCGTGCAGAACGCTGTGGTGGAGGAGGTCATCGTGCTGGCCTACCTGCTGCGCAGGCTGGGGCAGCTGGGGTGGTCGCCGATGGCCGCGCTGGTGGCCAGCTCCGTGCTGCGCGGCTCGTACCACCTCTACCAGGGCATCGGCGGGTTCATCGGCAACGTGGTGATGGGCGTCGTCTTCGTCCTCGCCTACCGGCGCTGGGGCCGGGTCGGTCCGCTCGTCGTCGCGCACGCGCTGCTCGACATCGTGGCCTTCGGCGGGTACGCGCTGCTGGCGGGCAAGGTGGGCTGGCTGCCCACCCCGTAGCCCGCCGTCGCGTCCCCCTTCGGCCCCGCACGCTCAGGGCGCGGTGAGCAGTTCGCCGTCGATGACGGTGACCGCGTTGCCCGTCAGCAGCGTACGGTCGCCCGCGAGCCGGACCGCGACCAGCCCGGTGCGGGCTCCGCCCTGGAGGCCGACGAGCTCGGTGCGGCCCAGGCGCGCGGCCCAGAAGGGGGCCAGGGCGGTGTGGGCGCTGCCCGTGACCGGGTCCTCGTCGATGCCGAGGGCCGGGAAGAAGCCGCGGGAGACGAAGTCGTAGCCGCGGGAGGGGTCCTCGGCGGCGGCGGTGACGATGATCCCGCGGCGGCCGTAGCCGCGCAGGGCGGGCAGGTCGGGCGTGAGCTCGCGTACCGTCCGCTCGTCCGCCAGCTCCACGACGAGGTCGCCGATGTGGGCCGAGGTGTCGTGGACCGACTTGACCCCGGCGCCCAGGGCGCGCTGGACCTCGGCGACGGGCTCGACCTCCGTCAGGGAGGACGTCGGGAAGTCCATGGTGATCGTCCCGTCCGGCGCGGCCTCGGCCGTGAGGATGCCGCAGCGCGCGGTGAAGCGGATCAGTCCGCTCGCGAGGCCGCCGGTGGCCAGGACGTGCGCGGTGGCGAGGGTGGCGTGGCCGCACATGTCGACCTCGCCGGTCGGCGTGAACCAGCGCAGCGCCCAGTCGGCGTCCCCGCCCGGCGGCAGGGGGTGGGCGAAGGCGGTCTCGGAGAGGTTGACCTCCGCGGCGACCTGCTGGAGCCAGGCGTCCGGGGGGAAGCCGCCGTCGAGGAGCAGGACTCCGGCGGGGTTGCCGGAGAAGGGTCGGTCGGTGAAGGCGTCCACGATTCTGATGCGCATGACCTCGACCGTAGGGAGGCGGCGGAAGCCGCCGCAAAGGCCAATCCGGGATGACTGGCCTGCTCGGGGGCGGCTCGGACGCGCCGCGGTGGACCGGTGCGGGACCGGTCAGGCCGGATGGAGGACGGCCATGGCGATCTCGCGCACGCGCTCGCGCGTGATCCCGGAGCGCTGCTCCACGGCGAGGGGGTGGTCCGTGGGCTCGAGCTCGATGGAGGGGCGCCTGCCGACCGGCCGGGTGTGGGCGTTGGTCTTCAGGTCGGTGGTGCCCTCGGAGTAGAGCGCGAGCTCGGTGCTGAGCCAGCCGAAGTACGGCCTCTCCCTCTCGCGCCCCTCGGTGTTCCACACGTCGAGGGCGCGGGCGAAGTTCTCCCTGCTCAGGGAGACCCAGACGCCCCAGGAAAAGACGTCCTGGCTACCGATCACGGGTATCTCGATCAGCCCTTTGACGAAGAAGTGCTGGCCCCTGATGACGCACTGGTCGTCCGACAGCATGCTGTCGGCGTCGTTCTCGAAGGCGGGATCCCAGGCATCGGGAGCGGGGCTGGAGTAGCTCATGGGGAGCTCCGCGTGGTGGGCGCCGCAGCATGAACACGTGAAACCGGGGTCGTTGGACATGGCGCGAGCCTAGTGGCCCGCAACTGGCGCCGTGCGCGGGAGGATCCGGTGCCACCAGGGCCGCGGGGGCGCGGGGGGCTCCGGGGTCCCGGCGGTGACGGGGCCGCCCTCGATCGGGGTGTCCCACTCGATCAGGGCGCCGGGGAACCAGGTGACGGGCTTGGTGTCGTCACGCGCGTTGGCCCAGGCGGCGACCCGTGCGGCGGACTGCAGGTCGGGCAGCAGACCGCGTTCGTTGGCATCCACTCCGAGGTCGAGCTTGCCGTCCCGGTACAGGCCGTTGCAGAGCCAGGTGTGGAGCAGGCCGTGGTCGTAGCCGAGTACGTCCCAGCCGAGCCCGTGCCCGCCCTCGGCCACCTCCGGGGCGGTCCCGACGGTTGTCCGGCCGTTGAGGTGGGCGAGGAGCACGGGCTCGTCGGTCCGGGCCGTGAGGATGTCGGCGACGAAGCCGCCGACATGGTCGGCCGGCACCAGCAGGGCGTACAGGCGGGCGTCCGCCGGCACCTGGACGGGCAGGCAGGCCGCGAGTGCCTCCTGCGGCGTGCCGAACCAGCAGCCGTCCTCCGGAAGCCAGTCGATCAGGCAGTCGGACGCCGTGGTCAGCCGCTCTGCAGCGGGCAGATGGCCCTCGCGTGCACTCCGCTCGGGCACCGCGACGAAGTAGCCGGCGAGCAGCATCTCGCCGGGCATACCGACATCGGGAGGAAGGTCCTCGATCATGCCCGCACCGTACCTGTCCCGTCTCACCGAAGATCGGTCAGTCCCACCGAACCTTGACCACTCCGCTGTTGTCCCGTCGAACGGTGGCCGCCGCAGGTCGAGGGCAGATCCCCGGGCAGGCCGGCGCCACGCGGCCGGCTGATGCACTGTCACCTACGGTTCCCGTTCTCGAGGAGGTACGGCTCACTGTGGCCTTACGAACTCCAGTGCAAGGTCCTACCTTTGAGACATGGCGACTCAACAGCCCAGCCCGCTGGCGGACGTTGTGGTACCCCTGACAGCGGGATGGCGGCTGCTGGTCGTGCCCAGCCGGGTCCGCGAGCTGGCTGCCGGGCTGGGCGCGAGCGTCCTGGTCCCGCCGGTGGTCGTAGCCCCACTTCTGCTGCCCGCCCTGGGGGTCGCCGCGATCACGGGGAGCTCACTCGTCTGGGGCGGTTTCTGGGTCCTGCTGGTGCTCACGGTCCTCGCAGTGACCGTGCTCACCGTGGCGGGGGTGTACTTCACGGTCACCATGTCGGTGCGGTGGATCGAGCTCCGCCCCCTGGGATCTCCGGCCCAGGTCGTGATCGCCCGTTTTCTGCGTTCATCGACCATGGAGATGGCCGATCTGCGGCGCGTCGTCGTCATCGAGCGACTCAGTCTGGGACAGCGAAAGTCGATCGAGGTGGTCCTGCATACCCGCAGCGAGACGGTGAAGTGCGAACCGGCGACGTCCGCACCGCTCGCTCGGGTCGACGCACAGGCGCTGACCGACTGGTTGACCGAGCAACTCGGCCGGTTCCAGGTGGCGGTGGAGCGTCAGACGGAGGTCAAGCGCGACTTCCTGCGTCCGGACGAGTGGTGGACCGCGTCCCACATCGCCGAGCTGTGGGGGGTGTCCGTCGGCGAGGTCGACGGCATAGCCGCCCGGCGGGGCGTCGAAACCTACGGGTACACGCCCAGGGCCGCCGCGATGTACAGCCCTGGCACTTCGGTCACCGTCTACGACCCGGGCCGGGCCTACGAGGTCGCCGAAGAACTCCGCGCGGAACGAGCCGCCCGCCAGGCTGCTGACAGCACGGCGGCCCCCGGCCCGTCCGAGGACGACACGACGGATTCCCGCTGACTCGGTCGGGCCGGTCCTGACCTGGCTCGCAGACCGCACTCCATGAGCGGGCGGACGGCATCGCCCGCGTGGTGACGAAACCCGTCGCAGCCGACCCGAAGATCCCCTCCGCGAGTCCGCAGCGGCTCGGCGACGGGGTCCGTGCCGCCGTCGACGTGGCGACCCCGCCGGCCGTACGGCTCGCCCTGGCCCTTGCCGCCGTCCACGCCGGCCCGGCCGAAGGCAGTGCGTGAATTCCACCTCGACGACGGAAGGCTGTTCGGTGAAGTTGTTTCCGATATATCGTTGACGCATCGCGATGGGTCAGCGATAGTGGATGCATCGCAACAGTGACGACGAGATCACCGAATGAGGAAAGGAGCGCAGTCATGCGTTCACACGGACAGCACGGACACGACCACGATCACGATCACGGACGGGGGCACGGCCACTGCGGGCCGGACCGTCGGGAGGAGTTCAAGGGGCGGCGCGCCGCCTTCGGACCGTTCGGGCCGCCCTTCGGTGGCGGGCCCTTCGGCGGGCGGGGCGGGCGCGGCGGACCGCGCGGCCGGGCCCGGCGGGGTGATGTGCGCGCCTCCATCCTGGCGCTGCTCGCCGACCGGCCGATGCACGGCTACGAGATGATCCAGGAGATCGGCGAGCGCAGCGGCGGGGCCTGGAAGCCCAGCCCGGGGTCGGTCTACCCGACCCTGCAGATGCTCGAGGACGAGGGGCTCATCACCAGTGAGAGCGAGGGCGGCAAGAAGCTGTTCACGCTCACCGACGCCGGTCGTGCCGAGGCCGAGTCCGGCCCGGACGCCCCCTGGGCGGAAGCCGGGCGCGGGTTCGACTTCGAGGCGATGAACGAGGTCCGGACGGCCGGTTTCGGTCTGATGGAAGCCTTCGGCCAGGTCTTCAAGACCGGCACCCCCGCGCAGCGGGAGAAGGCCCTCGTGGTCATCAACGACGCGCGCAAGAAGCTCTACCTGATCCTGGCCGACGAGCACTGAGCCCGGGCCGGCGGGAGGACTCCCGCACCGAAGCCGCGGTCCCCGCCGGCTGTCTCGCGGGCGGCGCGGGCGGACGGTCGGCCGAGTGCGGGGGCACGCGCCCAGGCCGGCGAGCGTGGCGGGC
>NZ_JBSGXB010000099.1:0-22735 GCF_053609185.1 Streptomyces sp. NPDC054956
CACGTACGCCGAGAGGTGCTCCCCGGTCAGGGTGGAGCGGGCGGCGACCAGGTCCGCGGGCGTGCCCTCGAAGACGATCCGGCCGCCGTCGTGGCCGGCTCCGGGGCCGAGGTCGACGATCCAGTCGGCGTGGGCCATGACCGCCTGGTGGTGCTCGACGACGATGACCGACTTCCCGGAGTCCACGAGCCGGTCGAGGAGCCCGAGGAGCTGCTCCACGTCGGCCAGGTGCAGGCCGGCGGTCGGCTCGTCGAGTACGTAGACCCCGCCCTTCTCGCCCATGTGCGTGGCCAGCTTGAGGCGTTGCCGCTCGCCGCCCGAGAGCGTGGTGAGCGGCTGGCCGAGGCTGAGGTAGCCGAGTCCGACGTCGGAGAGCCGCCCCAGGATGCGGTGCGCGGCCGGCGTGCGGGCCTCTCCGTCGCCGAAGAACTCCTCGGCCTCGTCCACGGACATGGCGAGAACCTCGCTGATGTCGCGGCCGCCGAAGCGGTGTTCCAGGACCGAGGCGTGGAACCGCTTCCCCTCGCACTCCTCGCAGGTGGTGGCCACCCCGGCCATCATCGCCAGGTCGGTGTAGACGACGCCGGCGCCGTTGCAACCGGGGCAGGCGCCCTCGGAGTTGGCGCTGAACAGGGCCGGCTTCACGCCGTTGGCCTTGGCGAAGGCCTTGCGGATCGGGTCGAGGAGCCCGGTGTACGTGGCGGGGTTGCTCCTCCTGGAGCCGCGGATGGCGCCCTGGTCGATGGAGACCACGCCCTCGGCGGCGGCCACGGGCGTGTCCACCAGCGATCCGTGTACGAGCGAGCTCTTGCCGGATCCGGCGACGCCGGTGACCACGACGAGCACCCCGAGCGGTACGTCCACGTCGACGCCCCGCAGGTTGTGCGTGGTCGCGCCGCGGATCTCCAGCTTGCCGTGGGGCTCGCGCACCGTCTCCTTGAGGCTCGCCCGGTCGCCGAAGTGCCGTCCGGTGATGGTGTCCCCGGCCCGCAGCCCCTCGACGGTGCCCTCGAAGCAGATGGTGCCGCCGCCGCTGCCCGCGCCGGGGCCGAGGTCGACGACGTGGTCGGCGATCTCGATCGTCTCGGGCTTGTGTTCCACGACGAGCACGGTGTTGCCCTTGTCCCGCAGCCGCAGCAGCAGGCGGTTCATCCGCTGGATGTCGTGCGGGTGCAGGCCCACGGTGGGCTCGTCGAAGACGTACGTGACGTCGGTGAGCGAGGAGCCGAGGTGGCGGATCATCTTCACGCGCTGCGCCTCGCCGCCCGACAGCGTGCCCGACGGCCGGTCGAGCGAGAGGTAGCCGAGGCCGATCTCCACGAAGGAGTCCAGGGTCTGGCGCAGCGTCGTGAGCAGCGGCGCCACCGAGGGCTCGTCGAGTTCGCCCACCCACGTGGCCAGGTCGCTGATCTGCATCGCGCAGGCGTCGGCGATGCTGATCTTCTTGATCTTCGAGGACCGGGCGCCCTCGCTGAGCCGGGTGCCCCCGCACTCGGGGCAGACGGCGAAGGTCACCGCCCGGTCCACGAACGCCCGGATGTGCGGCTGGAGCGAGTCGACGTCCTTCGACAGCATCGACTTCTGGAGCTTGGGGATGATCCCCTCGTACGTCAGGTTGATCCCGTCGACCTTGATCTTGGTCGGCTCCTTGTGGAGCAGGTCCCGCAGCTCGCGCTTGGTGTACTTGCGGATCGGCTTGTCCGGGTCGAAGAACCCGCAGCCGGTGAAGATGCGGCCGTACCAGCCCTCCATGCTGTAGCCGGGGATCGTCAGCGCGCCCTCGTTCAGCGACTTGGTGTCGTCGTACAGCGCCGTGAGGTCGATGTCGTTGACCGAGCCCCGGCCCTCGCAGCGCGGGCACATGCCGCCGGTGATGCTGAAGCTGCGCCGCTCCTTCACCGTCTGCCCGCCGCGCTCCACGGTGACCGCGCCCGCCCCGCTGATCGAGGCGACGTTGAAGGAGAACGCCTTGGGCGAGCCGATGTGGGGCTTGCCGAGCCGGCTGAAGAGGATGCGCAGCATCGCGTTGGCGTCGGTGGCGGTGCCCACGGTGGAGCGGGGGTCGGCGCCCATCCGCTGCTGGTCGACGGTGATCACGGTCGTCAGCCCGTCGAGCACGTCGACCTCGGGCCGGGCCAGCGTCGGCATGAAGCCCTGGACGAAGGCGCTGTAGGTCTCGTTGATCATCCGCTGCGATTCGGCGGCGATCGTGCCGAAGACCAGCGAGCTCTTGCCGGAGCCGGAGACACCCGTGAACACCGTCAGCCGGCGCTTGGGCAGCTCTACGCTGACGTCCTTGAGGTTGTTCACGCGCGCGCCGTGTACGCGGATCAGATCGTGGCTGTCCGCCTCGTGCGGCACCGGCGCCGACGCCGACGCCCGCGTGTCCGTCCCCTTGGCCCTGCTCATCGTGGTGTGCCTCCATCTGTCGGGCGGGCCGTACGCACGGTCCCCGCCGGCCTCTGCCGGGTACCTGCCGCGGGGTACCTACCGCTTGCGGGGCTGGTTGAAGCGGAGCATGTTGCCGGCCGGGTCGCGGAAGGCGCAGTCGCGGACGCCGTAGGGCTGGTCGACCGGTTCCTGCAGCACCTCGCCGCCGGCGGCCTGGATGCGCTCGAAGGTGGCGTCCACGTCGTCGGTGGAGAAGATCACGCCGCGCAGCATGCCCTTGGCCAGCAGCTCCGCCATCGCCTGCCGGTCGGCGGCCGAGGCGTTGGGGTCGGCGAGCGGCGGTTCGAGGACGATCTCCACGTCCGGCTGCGCGGGTGAGCCGACGGTCACCCACCGCATCCCCTCGAACCCGACGTCGTTGCGGACCTCCAGGCCGAGGACGTCGCGGTAGAAGGCGATCGCCTTGTCGTGGTCGTCCACGGCGATGAAGCACTGGGAGAGGTTGATGTTCATGGCTTCGACGCTACGAGGCGGAGGGGGATTTCGCTTCTCCGATCCTGACCGGTCGGGTACGCGTCTTCGCGACGCACGCCGGGATGGGGGCGCCGGCCCCGTGCTCCCGGGCCCGGTAGGCGCTGGGGCTCTCGCCGACGAGCTCGCTGAAGCGCGAGCTGAACGACCCCAGGGAGGTGCAGCCGACGGCGAAGCAGACCTCGGTCACGCTCAGGTCGCCCCGGCGCAGCAGCGCCTTGGCCCGCTCGACGCGCCGTGTCATCAGGTAGCTGTACGGGGTCTCCCCGTAGGCGGCCTTGAAGCTGCGGGAGAAGTGGCCGGCCGACATCAGGGCGACCTTCGCCAGCGCCGGTACGTCGAGGGGCCGCGCGTAGTCGCGGTCCATCGCGTCCCGGGCCCGGCGCAGGCGTACCAGGTCCTCCAGCGTCATACCCACCAGCATGGCACGGGGGCACCGCGGGTGTACCGCGATGCCCCCGTCGCCGCAGTTCAGGCGGGGTGTACCTCGATGAGCGCGCCCCGCCGGTCCAGTTCCAGGACGTGGGCCACGTCGCGGGCGAGGGCGTCCGGGTCCGTGTGGGCGAGGACCACCCGGCCGTAGGAGGTGATCAGGTCGGTGGTCTTCTCGATCCGGTCCCCCGGGGCCTGGCCGCAGGTGTCGAAGAGGTAGCCGTCGAGGTCCCGGCAGGACTCCGCCACCCGGTTCGCCGCGACCACTCCCGCCCGCGGGGCGGAGAGGAAGCATTCGACGACGCCCCGGCGCAGGGCCGGCCGGACCCCGGCCTCGCGCAGGAAGTCCTCCGGGGACACCCGCGACGCCAGGGTCATGTCGATCAGGGAGTGCGAGGAGGACTCCTCCACCAGCCGGGGGCCCAGGCCGCCGTGCATCCGGGCGCCCGTCTCGATGAGGACCGGCCCGTCCTCGGTGAGGATGAGCTCGCTGTGGGCGGGCCCGTTCTCGATGCCCAGCGCGGCCAGCACCCGCTCCACGTACGCCACGATGCCGGGGTGGTCGCCGACCTCCACCGAAGTCATCGCGCGGTACACGGGGTTCCCGTCGACGGTCTCCTTCGTGTAGCGGAACATGTCGACGACGAAGGCCTGCCCGTCGAGGGACACCGAGTCGACGACGAACTCCGGCCCCACCAGGCGCTCTTGGACCAGGAGCTCGGTGATGACCTCACCGGCGAGGTCGACGCTGCCGAACAGCCGCTCGCACGCGGCGCGCACCTCGTCGAGGTCCTTGCAGAAGAACACCCCGTCGGTGGCGAAGGACTTGAGCGGCTTCACCACGTACTCGGACAGTCCGCTCGCCGCGCACCACGCCAGGATGGACCCGGTGTCGGTGGCCATGTGGTGCGGGATGTGGGGCAGGCCCGCGTCGCGCAGCCGGCCCTGCATGAGGAACTTGTCCCGGCGGGCCTCGGAGGATCCCGTGTTCGGGCGCATCCCCCAGTGGACGGCCAGGGCGTCGAACGCCTCCACGCCCGGTTCGGAGCCGCAGACCAGGTGCTCCGGGCGGCCGCCGCACAGGGCCTCCAGCTCGGCGGCCGTCGTCGGGGCGTCGGCGAAGCGCACCTCGGCGGCGAAGTCCCCGGCCGGGTACGAGGAGGTGAGCGCCTCCGGGAGGGTCCGCGAGGTCAGCACGGCGATCGAGCGCAGCCCGTACAGCTCCTGTGCCCGGCGGGCGAGGGCCGCGCCGCTGGAGTACGGGTCCACGACGACGAGCGTGCCCGCCGGCCCGGTCCGGGGCGGGGCCGGGATCGAGGTCGAGGTCGCTTCGGGATCAGGCATTCTCCAGGACCTTCTCTTCGCGCCCGGCCACCGGGCCGGACTCGGTGGAGCGTACGAGGGTCATCGCGAGCGATCCGACGAGCGCGCAGCCCGCCGAGACCCACAGCGCGGTCTGCCAGCGGCCCCCGTCGAGCAGCTCTCCGTAGACGGCCGCCGCGACGGCCCCGCCCAGGTAGAAGGAGGACTGCCGCAGGGCGATCGAGACGATCTGCCGGGCGGGTGCGAAGCCGGACATGGCGACGGTGTCCAGGAGCGGCATCAGGCAGTAGTTGAACAGCAGGCGCAGCAGGTAGAGCACGATGAAGACGGTCAGCGGGACGGTCAGCGACTGGAGCACCAGGCCGAGGACGGCCAGGATTCCGAAGACCACCGCGCTCGGGCGCAGGGAGAAGCGCTTGACCAGGACGGGCGCGAAGATGGCGCCGAAGATGCTGATGATCTTGTCGGTGCCCAGGATGAGCGAGATGTCGCTCACCGAGATGTCGTAGATCTGCGCGAACAGCACGTTGGCGAAGCGGAAGAACAGCGCGATCGAGGCGCCCAGGAATCCGGCCGCCACGAAGAGCGCCGCGAAATTGCCCTTCTCCCCCGGCGTACGGGCGGCACCGGGCCCGGCCGCGGAAGCGGCCTGGGCGGCGGTCCCCGTGGAGGGGAAGCGCAGGATCAGCATCACGCAGGCGGCGAGGAAGGAGAGCAGCAGGAAGAAGCGGTACTTCTCCAGGTCGCTGGTGTGCAGCCAGCCGCTGACCACCGACACCACGGCCGAGCCGACGACGCCGGCACCCAGGTAGCTGATGAAGAACCCGCTGAACAGGCGCGTACGGGCGGCCGCCGGAACCTGCGAGCCGGCCATCGCGTTGCCCACCGAGAGCAGGCCGAGCATGCCGGCGAGGATCAGGCTGAGGACCACGGAGGCCGAGGCGATCGAGGCCACGAACGGCAGGCCCGCGAAGGGGACGGTGTAGAGCACCGCCGCGCCGATGAGCAGGGTCCGCTGCGACAGGTACCGGCCCAGGAACAGCAGCGGGACGACCGCGACGGCCATGGCCCCGGTGGCGATGGCGTAGATCACGCCCGCGTCGCCCTCGCTGATGCCGCGCTCGGCGAGGTAGAAGTTGAACACCACGTCGAAGATGGTGTTGGCGAGCCCCATGAAGAACGAGGCCGCCAGGTAGAAGTAGACGGGCCGCGGCACCGACGAGAACCTACTGGGCATGGGGAAGACTTCCCTCGGTCGTTGCGTGTGCGGTCGGTGCGGTGGGAGCCGTCGCTGCGGTCGGAGCCGTCGCTGCGGTCGGAGCGGCCACGGCGGTCAGCGTGGTTCCGCAGAGCCGCTCGATGAGCCGCGCCACCTCGTTCCACGGGCCGTAGCCGTCCCGCGTCGCGAGGTGCCCGCCGCCCGGGACGATCTCCACGTCGGCGCCCCAGGCGTCGGCGAGTTCCGCGGCCCGCTCCGGGGACAGGAACGGGTCGTCGTCGGAGACCACGAGCTGCGTGCGCATCGGCAGCACGGTCATCGGCAGGGGCGCCTGCGGGGCGATGGCCGCCAGGGTGTCGGCCGCCTCCACGTCGGCCGGGGCCACCAGCAGCGCCCCGACGACCCGGCTGTCGTACCGCGACGCGGCCCACTGCGCGACCGTCACCGATCCGCAGCTGTGGCCGATGAGGACGACCTCGTCGTCGATGCCGCGCACGGCCTCGTCGAGGGTGGCGACCCAGCGGTCGCGTTCGACGCGCGCCCAGTCCTCCTGGACCACCCGCGAGAACCCCTCGTAGGCGTTCTCCAGGTGCGTCTGCCAGTGATCCGGTCCGGAACCGGTGTAGCCCGGTACGGTCAAGTAGTGCATGGCGTTACCTTCCGATCCCGAGGTCCTGCACCGGGATGGTGAGCTTGAAGTGCCGTACGAGCAGCTCCTGGAGCTGCTCCTCGTCCTCGGCCGACAGGGTGGAGCTGCTTCCGTCGCGCACGATCGTCAGGTTCCCGTCGCGGACGCTGATCCTGCCGGTGGGGGTGGGGATGCTCGCCACCTTGTGCCGGTTCAGCAGGCTGTTGGGCGAGGCCGTCGTGTAGAAGTGCGCCATCTCCAGGTCGACCGCGTCCACCGGGGCGTCCACGAACCGGTAGATGTCCTGCCACTCCGCGGAGTTGGTGGCGTGCTCCTTGATCGAGACCGTCCACACCGGGGCGCCCGGACCGCTTTCGAGACGGACCCGGGTGGAGAGCGCGGGGTGCGCGCACTCCTCCCCGTCCGCCAGCAGGAGCGGCCCCCGGGGGCCCCTGGCCCCGTACCCGATGTCGAAGAGCCACCGCTCCTCGCCGAAGGACACGACGAAGACCTGGTGGGTCGCGGGCGTGCGGTACGGGTCGGTGCCGCTGGCGAGCCGGATGCCGTAGTCGAATCCGCAGGCGTCGAACAGCCACTGCATCATCCGCCCCGTCTCGAAGCAGATCCCGCCCCGGCCACGGTCCACGATCGCCTCGTGCAGGGCTTCCTCGTCGAGGCCGCGCTCCGCGTTGCCGTGCATGCTGAAGTTCTCGAAGGGGACGTTGTACAGGTGCGCCTCGTGGAGCCGGCGCAGGCAGTCGGGGGTCGGCTCCAGCGGAGCCTCCACTCCGATCCGGCGGGCGTAGGCGGCGATGAGCTGGTTCACGTGGTTCTTTCTGGTCATGGTGCTGAGTCCGCTTGGTGCCGTCGCCGGAGTCAGACGTTGAGCACGAGGCGCGTGCCGATCGACTTGCTCACGCACGGGATCATGTAGCTGGACTCGGCCTTCTCCTCGTCGGTCAGCACCTCGTCGCGGTGGTCGATCCGGCCCGTGCGGACCTCGACCTCGCAGGTGCCGCAGATGCCCTGGCGGCACGAGGACGGGACGGGCACCCCGTTGCTGTTCAGCGCGTCGAGCAGCGGCTGGTGCTGGGCGGCCCGGAAGGTGATGCCGGTCTTGGCGCACTCCACCTCGACGGAGGAGGGCATGTCCGCGGCGGCCCCGGCGGCCGCCCCGTCGCCGACCAGGGTGCGCGACCCGGCGGCCCCGGCCACGGCGTCGCGCACCTGCGCGACCATCGCGGGCGGCCCGCACACGCCGATGACGGCGCCGGCCGGTGTCCCGGCGACGATGTCGTCCCAGTCCGGGCGGCCCCGTACCGCGGTGTCGAAGGCGGCGACCGTGCCGTTCTGCTCCCGGGCCAGCTCCTGGAGCCGCCCGAGGAACGGGAACTCGTGCGCGCCCCGGTCCACGTAGACGAGGTCCCAGTCGCGCAGCCGGCCGCCGGCCAGGACCGCGAGGACCGGGTTGATGCCCACCCCGGCGACCAGGAAGTGCGTGAAGGGCGCCTCGCTCCCGGCGGTGAACCGCCCGCCCGGAGCCCCGACTCCGAGGGGCGCGCCGACGTGCAGGCGCGGGGAGAGGCGGTCGGCCTGGTCCCCCCGGTGGCGGTGGCGGACCGCCAGCTCGTAGCCCTCCTCGCCGGCGGACAGCACCGTGAAGGTCTTCAGCCGGGGTCCCACGCGCAGCGTGACGTGCTGGCCGGGCACGGCCTCGGGCAGCGGTTCGGCGCCCGGAGCGTGCGTGATCCAGTACTGGGTGACGGTCGGGGTCAGGGCGCGCGCGGCGCGCACGACGGCGGTCCTCACGCGACCAGCCCCGATTCCCGGAACGCCTCGAGGGTGGCGCCGTGTTCCAGGGCCCCGGCCTCGATGAAGTACTGCAGGGTGGGCGCGGCGCCGCGCCGCACGTCGGCGACGACCTTGTCGCGCGTGTAGACGTCCGTCATGACCTGCTCCACGTCCTGGCGGCCCAGGCCCGCGGCCATCAGGCCCAGCGCCGTGCTCGTGTAGTCCGGCTCCAGGAACGCGAAGATCAGCCGCGGGATGTACGGGCCCGCCAGCTCCTGCTCCTTCGGCGTCATCGCGGGCCACAGGTACCGCAGCAGCGTCGAGAAGTAGGAGTGGTGCTTGGCCTCGTCCACCGCGTGGTCGGCGACCATCTCGCGGACTCCCTCGGGGAGCCGCTCGTCGCGGGGCAGTTCGTCGAGGATCGAGGAGATGAGCGTCTCGCTGACGATGGCGAACAGCATCTCGTCGAGGCCGCGGATCTGGCTCGGCAACTCCTCGTGGATCCGCGCGAGCTCGGCGGTGAACGTCGGCACCTCCGGGAGGGCCGGCGCGATCCCCGTACGGGTGCGGACCTGGCGCAGGATCTCGTACGTGAACTGGGCGTGCCAGGCCTCGTCCGTCACGATCTTGAAGGCGTCCAGGCGCATGGGCTCGGGCAGGTCCAGTCCGGACATGCCGCGGCTGATGTGCCCGGTGACCGGGATGACCGCGCTCTGCTCCAGGTCGATGGTGAACTTGAGGTACTCGTAGAGGCGGTGGAGGAGCAGCGTCTCGCGGAGTTCGGGATCGGCACCTTCGAGGAGCGGGTGCGACAGGACGGGTACGAGTTCGGGGCTGAAGAACAGTTCACCGTCGGTGTCCAAGACCCGGGTCGGGTTGTTCCGGACGGTGGCGACGCGCTCCCACGTACGGAAGCGGCTGCGGTAGTCGGATTCGAGAACCGCCTGATCGAGGCGATTCTGATGACGGCGGGCGAGAACGGTCCGGTTCGCCGTGCTCGCAAATTGCAGAGCCATTCTTTAAACCTTCATGTGGTGAGACAAGAAGGCTGGCATCCGCCCAAGTGACCGTCAAGCGGCAAGAGTTTGCCGCTGTACGGCATTGTCCGGTTCGTCGGTATTCAAAATAGCCGAATCGGACAAACGAAAGGCGACCGGCAAATGATTGCCGGTCGCCTTTCGAAGAGTCCACGGAAGCGGCAAAAGTTTGCCGGTCGCGATCGCGGCGGAACGTGTAGAGTTCCGAGCATTCCGCCGGAGTACCGAACCATCGCCCCGTTACGGGGCCTGCGCGGCCGGCACGGCCGCACACGGGACGGGCTTCTGCGGGAGCAGCATGACGCAGCGCAGCCCGTGCTGGTAGGCGGGGAGGAGCACCTGGGAGGTGACGGTGATCTGTTCGGGCGAGACGTGCGGCAGGGCCAGCCGGTACCGGTGTCCCTGTCGGAAGGCGATGACCTTCGGTCCCTGAGACCACAGCCGGCGGCACTCGGAATCCTGCAGGACGCGGTGGAGAAGACCGTCGAGCGCCTCCTTGTTCGACCCTGTGGCCAGGGCGAACCGGAGCATCGCCAGATAGACCTCCGCGTGTTCGTGCCAATCGACCATCTGCTCGCGGGCCGTGGGATCCGTCAGCGCCCAGCGCATGAGGTTGGCGCCCGGCTCCAGCACCCAGGGGAACCAGCCCGCCATGAGCGTGTTGTAGCCCAGGATGTTCCAGGAACCGTCCGTCAGGTACGCGGGGAACTGGGTCTGCGCCGTGACCACGCGCAACAGCGCCAACTGCCCCTCGGCCTCGCCCTCCTCGTCGGCGAGCGCGACGCCCGCGCCGTCGAGAGCGCGGCTGTACAGGACCATTCGTTCGTCGGGCCCCAGAACCAGCGCCTCGGAAATCCGGCTCAATATGTCACTGGAAAGCGAAACGGAATCCCCGGCCTCCAGGCTGCGGTACCAGCGCTCGCTCACACCCATGATTTCGGCGACTTCTTTTTGCGGAATCGCTTTTCCGCGGCGCAGTTTGACGCCCGCGTCCACTCGCCATACTCGCAGGAGTTGGGGAAGTTCCATGGTCTGAGAAGCGGGATCGCGCTCAGAATCGCGATTATGAACGCCAGTTGTCCCCACCGTAAACTCCCCTCGCCACGACACAAAAAAGACGCATGGCCTGAAGTCGAAGTGTACAGCGCGGCAGTTGCGGGCCTGAAACAGGAAAGCGGATCCCTATGTACCACCCGCCCGTGCCCGACGGTGTCGACGGCGACACGCCCGGCAGCACCGGCACGACCGGCCGGACCGGCAGAGCGACCCGCCCGGGGCCTCGCCGCGTGGTGATCACCGGCCTGGGCGCGATCACCCCCCTCGGCGTCGGCGTCCCCGAGCTGTGGCAGGGACTGCTCGACGGCCGCAGCGGCGTACGGGCACTGGACGGCGAGGAGTTCTCCGGCCAGCCGGTGCGCATCGCCGCGACCGTGGAGGCCGACCCCGCCGCACTGCTGCCCAGGGCCCAGGCCCGGCGGATGAACCGCTCGGCGCAGTTCGCCGTCATAGCCGCCCGCGAGGCCTGGCGCGACGCCGGCTTCGCGGAGTCCGGGACCCTCGCCAGCGGCATCGACCCGACCAGGACCGGCGTCTGCGTCGGCACCATCATCGGCGGCGCCCCCGCCCTCGTCGACGGCGACCGCGCGCTCGGCGCCAAGGGCCCCCGCGGCGTCTCCCCGCTCACCGCCGCCATGACCGTGCCCTCCCAGGCCGCCGCCCAGATCTCCCTCGACCTGCACGTCACCGGCGAGGCCCGCACCGTCGTCAGCGCCTGCGCCTCCGGCACCGAGGCCATCGGGCAGGCCATCGACCGCATCCGCCACGGCCACCTCGACGTCGCCCTGGCGGGAGGGACCGAAGCCGCCGTCACCCCCGCCGTGATGGCCTCCTTCGCCGCCATGCGCGCGCTGTCCACCCGTAACGAAGAACCCGGCCGCGCCTCGCGCCCCTTCGCCAAGGACCGCGACGGGTTCGTCAACGCCGAGGGCGCCGGGATGCTCGTCCTGGAGGCCGAGGAGCACGCCCTGGCACGGGGTGCGCGCATCTACTGCGAAGCCGCCGGGTGGGGCCTGTCCGCGGACGCCCACCACATCGTCGCCCCCGACCCCTCGGGCGACGGGATCGTCCTCGCGCTGCACCGGGCGCTCGCCGACGCCGGGGCCGTCCCGGCCGACGTCGTCCACATCAACGCGCACGCCACCGCCACCGTCGAGGGCGACCGCGCCGAGGCCACGGCACTGCGCCGCCTGCTGGACGAGCGCGGGGCGACGGCTCCCCGGGTCCCGGTGACGGCCGTGAAGGGCGCCCTGGGCCACATGCAGGGCGCGGCCGGGGCGGTGGAGGCCGTGGTGTCGGCCCTCACGCTCCACCACGGCACGGTCGTGCCCACCCTCGGCTGCGAGGATCAGGACGACACCTGCGACGTGGACGTGGTCACCCTCGCACCCCGCCCGCTCCCGGCCGGCGGCGACGTCGTCCTGAGCAACTCCTTCGGGTTCGGCGGCCTCAACGCGGTACTCGCGCTGCGGCGGGACCGCGCAGGCCGCCCGGAGGACACCGGGGACCCGGACCACCGCGACCGCACGGACCACCTCGACCGCCTCGACCGCACCGACCGCACGAGAGAAGGCAGCGCCGCATGACCGGGCCCACCACCCCCGCGTCCCCTCCCGCGTCCAGCCCCCAGGACCTGGTCCGCGAGTTCCACGAGGCCTTCGGCCTCGGCGTCGGCGATCGACCGGCCAACGTGACCCCGGAACTGGCCGCGCACCGCCAGGTCCTCCTCGAAGAGGAGGTCGCCGAGGTGGCCGAGGCGAGCTCGGCCGGCCGCCTCGTGGACATCGCCCACGAACTGGCCGACGTGGTCTACATCGCCTACGGGACCGCCCTCGTGCACGGCATCGACCTCGACGCGGTCCTGGCCGAGGTCCACCGCGCCAACATGTCCAAGCTCGGCCCGGACGGCCGCCCCGAACTCCGCGAGGACGGCAAGGTCCTCAAGGGGGCCTCGTACCGGCCGCCGAACGTGGCCGAAGTCCTGCGGGGGCAGGGGTAGTCGGGTCTCAGCCCGTGTTGCCGTGGGGCGGGATCCACACCTGGACCTGGTCCGTGTCGCCGACCGCCGCCAGCAGTCCGCCGTCCGGGGAGAAGGCGATGCAGTACAACTCCTTGCTCGGAGTCTCGAGCGGGGTGTCGAGCAGCATGCCGTCGGACCGCCACAGGCGCACGACGCCGTCCAGTCCCGCCCCGGCCAAGAACCGCCCATCGGGCGAGAACGCGACGGAAGTCATCACATCTGTCGACGTGGACGGGAAAACCACGACAGGGCTTCCGGAGCCCAGCGCGAGTGGGTCCCACAACTCCACCGACCCGTGGGAGGTAGCGGCGGCGAGCAGCCTGCCGTCAGGCGAGAACGCCAGGTCGTGGCATCCGTCGACGATGGTGTCCCCCGCCGGATGCCACGTAGCTGTGGACCAGAGCCGCAGTGCCCGCTTGGACCCAGCCGCCGCCAGTAGGGAACCGTCGGGCGAGAACGCGAGGGCTTCCGACCAGAATCCGGTATTCAATGTCGTGACCCGTTCCCGGGTGGCGGTGTCCCACACGTCCACGAGCCCGTGCGATCTACCCGCAGCCACAGTCCTCCCGTCAGGCGATACGGCCACCACGTCGCGGGCCCCGTAGCCATCCGGTAGGCGTCCACCGACGGGATTGCGGTAGGTCAGGTCCCACAGCCAGACCGCGCCGTCGTCCGCCACCGATGCCAGCCACTGTCCGTCCCCGGAGAAACTCAGATCGCGGACGATGTCCCCGTGCCCGACAAGGGGTCCCGCAGCTTCCGCCCCTGTCACGGGATCCTGCAGGTACACGGTGCCGTCGTAGCCTCCCAGGGCGAGAAAGCGCCCGTCCGGTGAGAAAGCCACAGCGTCGTAGGACTCGGCGGGGCCCCGGAGCGGTGGCAAGGGTAGGACGCGCCCCTGCCCCAGCATGCACGCGAGGGCCCGGACCGCCATCGGGCTCACGGCTCGGCCTAAAGGTTCCGCCGGGACGGGGGCACCGGTCTGTGCAGCTGTCCTCCGGAGTTCCTCCAGGTCCCGCCACCGCGAGCGCCACAGCTCCAACTCCGGTGCCCTGTGCTCCACCGCGCGGTACCTGCCGTCCGCGTCGTACGACAGCAAGGTGCGCACCAAGCACATCAGGCCGTCCACCCGCTGCAGGTGCTTCCCCTTGAAGGCACCGCTGAGAGTCGACTTCGACAAGCGATTGCCACCCGGCGCCCGGGCCGCGCGCGACACGATCTTCTCCAGCGTGGGATTCCCGCGATCGGCCTTGAGTCGCCTCAACTGCTCCGCGAACTGGTCCAGGCTTGCCTGGAATTCGGTTGAGTTCGACACGTGGGCCTCCGCCGTTCGCCTCGTTCGGCGCCCAGATTAGGGGAGTTGGCCACCCGGTGAACCGAACTTCCCCGAACTTCCACCCGGTTGCGAGTTCGTTCGTTCCATGCAGGTCAGAGGCCTGTTCCTCTGCTGCCATGGGAGCATGACGCACCCTCAGGAATCACGGGAACCCCGCTCCGCCCCCCTCATGACCGTCCGCACCGCACTGATCCTGTCCCTGTCCGGGGCCGCCGGGGCGGCCACCGGCGGGCTCTCCGCCCTCGCCGGCGCCGCCCCGGCAGCCGCCGTCCTCGCCGGACTGGCCGCCGCCGGGGCCTCCGTATCGGCCCTGCACTCCCTCATCCAGTGAGCGCTCAGCCGTCCGCGCAGGTGGTGTCGCGGGCCGGGCGGCGGCCCGTCGTGAGGTACGTGGTGACCGTGCGGTCGGCGCACGCGTTGCCGTTGCCGAGGTACACGCCGTGGCCGCCGTGGTCGACGCTCAGGAGCCGGGCCCGGGAGCCGAGCGCGGCGCGCATCTTCAGGGCCCCGGAGTACGGGGTCGCCGGGTCGCGGAGGTTCTGGACCATCAGGACGTTCGACGGCCCCTCGGCGGTGATCCGGGTCGGGCGTTCGGCCGGGGCGTCCTTCCAGAAGGCGCACGGGGTGATGTTCACGGGCATGCCCGCCGTCAGGGGGTGTGCGATGCGGTCCTCCGCGACCGCGCTCGCGTACCCGGCCGGGTCCTTCGGCCAGGCCACGTCGTTGCAGATGACCCCGACCATCAGCGACGCGTCCGAGTCGGGCAGCGGCCCGGACAGCTCCCTGGGCAGCGCCGGTACGGCGGCCGGGTCCTGGGCCGAGCGGACGAGGCGGGCGAGGGCGGGGAAGAAGGCGTCGCCGTAGAGGGCGTTCTGCAGGGCCTGGCGGAGCACGTTGCCGGTCAGCGGGACCCCGGGGACGTCCGAGGGCCGGGGTTCGCGGTCCAGTCGGGCCGCGAGGTCCAGGAACAACGGGCGTACGCCGTCCGGGTGCTCGGCCAGGCGCAGCCCCTCGGCCTCCCGCGCCGGGTCGGCCGCCCAGGCCGCGAAGTCGGGGAAGCGGTCGTCGGCGCCCTGCGCCATGTTCGCGAGCCAGCCCCGGGCGAGCCGCTCGGGGTCCGGGTCGCCGCTGCTGTCCAGGACCACGCGGTCGGTGCGCTGCGGGAACTTCTGCGCGTACACGGCGCCCACGTACGCCCCGTACGAGACGCCCCAGGCCGACAGCTTGCGCTCGCCGAGCGCCTCCCGGAAGCGGTCGATGTCGCGCGCCTGGTTGGCGGTGGTGAAACTGCGCAGCTCCGGGCCGCCGTTGGCGGCGCAGGCCTCGGCCACCCGGCGGGAGCGGGCGGTGTTCTCCTCGATCCCGCCGTCGGGACCGGCCCAGGAGCGCAGGGTCACCAGGTGCCGGTCGGCCGCGTCGGTGCCGCACCGGGCGGTCACGCTCCCGCCGACGCCGCGCGGGTCGAGCGCGACGAGGTCGTAGGCCCCCGCCATCTGCCCTGCCAGGGCTGCGCCCTTCTGCGACAGCCGCTGCACGCCGGAGCCGCCGGGCCCGCCGGGGATCACCATCAGCGCGCCGCGCCGGGCGGCCGGGCGGGTGCTGGGCAGCCGGGACACGGCGAGGGAGACCTGCGGGCCGTCCGGGTGGGCGTAGTCGAGGGGGACGGACAGCTTCGCGCACTGCTGGCCGGGGAGGTGCCCGGTGTGGGTGCAGTCCGTCCACGCGAGGACCTGCGGGGCGGCGGGCGCGGAGGCGGTCGCGGCGCTCGCGGCGGTCGTCGCCGTACCCGCGAGAGTGGCTCCGACGGTGGTGGCGCAAAGGGCGAGGAGTGCGGCCTTGCGGCGGTAAGTGGTCATGCAACGAGGATGGTTGGGCATCCGGGCCCGCTCCATCCGGCAGCCGGTACGGCCGCCCGGGGGCCAGCCCCCGTACGACACGGGGAGGCAGCCGGGCCGGCCCGGCCGGCTACACCACCACGAATGCCACGGCCGCCGCACCCATGAGTACGGCGGCCGTATGGATGGCCGGGTGGCCGTAGTCACCCGACCAGAGGTGGCGGGCCAGCCCGCCGACGGCTGCCAGTCCGGCGATGATGCCGAACTGGGCGAGCAGCGTGGTGTCGGTGAAGGGGGCCAGGAGCAGCAGCAGCGAGTTGAGCCAGAACGGGGCGGCGCCCGTCCAGCCGCGCCACGCCCGCAGTTCGCTCAGCCCTCGCGGGTACGAGGACTCCGGGTACTCCCGGTGCTCCCGGATCGCCGTCGCCATTGTGCCGCCACCGGCCCTTCAGTCACGTACGCGAGCGCTCAACTCGCAGGCTGTACAGCCTCCTTGGGTGCGACGGCCGGGACAAGGGCCCGTTCGGCAAGAAATCCGAAAGCCAGGCCGAAAGTGGTCCACATCGCGGCCTGGATGGCCAGCGAGGCGAGCCGGAACTGCCAGACGAGCGCGGCCGGGAAGTCCGCCGGCACCTCGTTGACACCGGGCAGGAACGCGTAGGCGATGCCGACCGCCGCCACGAAGGCGAGGGAGGCGACGACCGAGGCGTTCCAGTTGCCCAGCGCCGGCGCCAGGCGCCGGCCCAGGATCAGCGCGCCCACGCCGAGGAGCACGCTGAGCGCGATCATCAGGACGTACAGGGTGGTCCGCTGGACCGTGGTCTCGGGGTCTCCGACGGCCGGCGGGTTCGCGGGGTACTTGAAGAACGGCACCAGTCCGAGGGTGAGGAACAGACCGCCGGAAACCAGCAGCGCCGTGGCCCGGGGGCCGAAGCGCCCGATGCGGCCGAGCGCGTAACAGAAGACGAGCGCGGCGATGCCGCCGAGCGCGATCCCGTAGAGCAGGGTTCCGGTGCCGAGGCCGGCCGTGGCCTGGAGGGCCCGGCTGACCGGGGCCTCCTCGCCGCCGCCGTGGTCGTGCGCCCCGGCCTCCTCGATGGCGATCGCCGCGTCGACCTTGGACTCACCGAGGACGTACGCGACGAGGAAGGCGGCGATGCCGGCCATCAGACCGGCGAGCATGCCCCGGACGAGCAGCACGCGTGGGGAGATGGGATTCATGGGTTCGGAACTTCCCTTGCTGAGGTGAAGATCAGTGGCAGGGGAAGCCGAGGAGGTGACGGCCGTCGTGCATCCACTCGTGGACGGTGTCGCCTTCGAAGATCGCCGTGGCGCCCTGCTCGGCGCCGACGAGGTAGAGCAGGACCAGCATCAGGACGCCGACGAACAGCGCCCAGGGGGCCAGCGAGGAGAGGGAGATGGGGGCGACGGCCACGGGGGCGGCAGTCGTGGGCACGGCGGTGTGGGCCATGGCAGGAACCTCCAGAGGGAACACGCGTCCCGGTCATTGGTGCTCGTGACGACGGTGGCGGGTCTGACTTGCCTCCCCCTCCGGGAGGTTTCACAGTGGCGCGACCGTGCCGGATTCTCACCGGTGCTTCCGTCATACCGTCGTCTTGTCGTCGGCCACCGTACCGCTCTTTAAGCCGCTCATACAGCGCCCGAGTGCCACCCTGTGAGACGACGCGAACCCGGCCCAGTAGGACGCGAGAGCTCACCGGCGGAAGCCCGCGTCCCCTGGGCCCCATATCTCGCCGCTGAGGCCGCCGTGCCGATATGCGCCCAGAACGAGCAAGTAGCGACGAACACCTCCTTTACGACTCCATGGCCATGACGGTCTCCCTCATGCAGCTCCGCCACAACTACCGTCTGTATCCCACCGCCGCGCAGGGCCGGTTGTTGGCGCGGGCTTTCGGGTGCGCGCGCGTGGTGCGGAACGACTGAAGGACACCCGGCGGTCGATCCGTCCGACCAGCAATGCGTTCCCCGTCCGGTCGAACGGCACGGTGTTCGTGGCCGAGGACGGTGCTTTGAAGGTGAAGTGGTCGAGGCCGTTGCCGGCCGCGCCCACGTCTCTCACGGTCATCGAGGATTCCGCGGGCCGGTACTTCGCGAGTCGTCCACACGGATCATCCGCGACAATCAAGCGGTGTACCTGGAAGACCTCGCGGTGTCCGGCCTCGCGCGCACCCGCCACCCGGACGGCCACCCGGCCGTGGCAGGAGTCCCTGGCCTGTGACCGGGGAGCGCGTCAAGAAGCCCTCAACTGTTCGAGTCCGGCTCGTGAGACCTCCGATGGGGGAATCCGAGCGGCTGCACCGGTTCCCCGGCGGGGAATCGTGCCCGGGGTACGAGGGGTTGCGTGGGCAGGATCACGGTGCCTGGGCCGGGCGGACGATCGACGAAGTGGCGGCCGGGGATCCGGGCGGGATCGCGCGGTGGATGGGCGACACCTCGTACGAGCCGCCGGGCGGCGGGGAGTCGGTGGACGCGCTGATCGCGCGGGTCGGCCTGGAGTTGGCCGGGCTGGCTCCGGGGACGCACCGGGTGGTGGTCGGGCAGGGCGTCGTACGGGCGGCCGTGGTGTGGGCCCTGGAGCTGCCCGCGGCGGCGTTCTGGCGGCTCGACGTGCGCCCGGAGTCGGTGACGACCCTGACGGGGCGCTCGGGGCGCTGGAACCTGCTCCTCGGGGCCCCCGAGTAGACGCACTCCGGCCCGGCCGCGTGTCGCGGGCCGGGCCGGAGTGGTTCGGAGCTCGGGACGGTCAGGCGACGATCCAGTCGGACGTCGCGATCACCGGCTGCACGCCGTCGCGGTGCACGGTGCCCTCGATGAGGCCGTACATGCGGTCCGCCGCGAAGTAGACCTCGTTGTCGTTCTTGAGGCCGAAGGGCTCCAGGTCCACGAGGAAGTGGTGCTTGTTGGGGAGGTTGAGGCGCACCTCGTTGACCTTGGGGCAGTTGTCGAGCACGCGCTCGGCCATCTGGTTCAGGGTCTGCTGCAGCGAGTACGAGTAGGTCTCCGCGAAGGCCTCGAGCATGTGCTTGCGGACCTTCTTGTACGACTGGTCCCAGTCGTACTCCGGGTCGTCGCCGGCGAGCGCCGAGTGCGCCCAGCGCGCGGTGACCTTGGTCGCCAGGATGCGGTCGTACGCCTCCTGCAGCGTCGTGTACTTGTCCTTGATGTAGCCGTGGAACTCGGAGTTGGTCGAGTTCATCACGGTCAGGTCCTTGAGACCCGAGATGACCTGGAGGCCGGTCGTCTCGCTGTACGTGATCTGCGCGGTGCGCACTTCCTGGCCCTTGCGGACGAAGGAGTGCTGCTCCTTGCGCGTCGGGACCGGGATGCGGTCCCACACGTACTCCTCGATGCGGATCTGCGCCTCGCGGATCGGCTGCTGGGAGGAGACGAAGTGCTTGGCGAGCAGGATGCCGAAGGCCTCCGGGGAGGCGATGCCGTGCTCCTTGCCGAACGCGTACACCGTGTTCTTGGTGGTGTCGGTGGGCAGGCAGTTGGCGTTGTCGCCGGTGAGGTGTACGTCGCGGAACTCGCCGCGCAGCGCGACCGACACGTTCAGGTCGCGGATCTCGTGCCAGGAACCGTCGGCGCCCTTGCGGGTGACCTTGACGATGCGGTTCTCGGCCTTGCCGTACTGGTTCTGGGCGAGGACGTGCTTGCTCATGCGCTGTCTTCCTTCGGTACTCGGGAACACGGAGTCCGGTGGTTCTGGATCCCGTACGCCCGGCGTCCGGCGGACGCGCTGCCCGCCCCCCGCCGTTCGGTCGCATGGCGTGGAAGACACGCGGACCGCCCCGGGACTGACGTGCATCCCGGTCCGTAGGTGCCTGTTGATTCCAGCATGTTTACACGCTGTTCGGAATGGAACGGATCCTCCGAGAACAGGCACCCACGACTTGGGCAACCGCACGATCTGCGCAGGTCAGAAGGGGTGCGATGAGGTCAGACGGTGTGCGCGTCGGCGACCGTCAGGGCCTCGTCGAGGATCGCGAGGCCCTTGGCCGCGTCCTCGGCCGTGATGTTGCAGGGCGGCGCGACGTGGATGCGGTTCCCGGCGAGCAGCGGCCACAGGCCGCCCTTCTTCAGGGCCGCCCCGAACTCCGCCATCGGCGCGTTCTCGGCGCCCGAGGCGTTGTACGGGACCAGGGGCTCGTGGGTCCGCCCGTCGCGTACGAGTTCCAGGGCCCAGAAGGTGCCGAGCCCCCGGACCTCGCCGACCGACGGATGGCGTTCGGCGATCGCGCGCAGGCCGGGTCCGAGCAGTTCGGCGCCGGTGCGGGCGGACTGCTCGACGGTGCCCTCCTCCTCCATGACGTTGATCGTGGCGACGGCGGCGGCGCAGGCCAGCACGTGCCCGGAGTACGTCAGCCCGCCCGGGTAGGGGCGGCGGGCGAAGGTCTCGGCGATGGCGGCCGAGATGGCGACCCCGCCGAGGGGGACGTAGCCGCTGGTCACGCCCTTGGCGAAGCAGATCAGGTCGGGGACCACGTCCCAGTGCTCGGAGGCGAACCACTTACCGGTCCGGCCGAAGCCGACCATGATCTCGTCGAGGATGAAGACGATCCCGAAGCGGTCGCAGAGCTCGCGGACGCCGGCGAGGTAGCCGTCGGGGTGCACGAGGACGCCGGGGGCGCCGCCGACGGTCTCCAGGATGATCGCGGCGATGGACTGCGGGCCCTCGAAGACGATGGTGTCCTCGAGGTGGCGCAGGGCGCGCTCGCACTCCTCGGCGGGGGTGGCCGAGTAGAAGGGCGAGCGGTAGGCGAACGGGCCCCAGAAGTGGACGACGCCCGCGGTCGCGGTGTCGTTGCCGAAGCGGCGCGCGTCGCCCGTGAGGTTGATCGCGGTGGAGGTGGCGCCGTGGTACGAGCGGTACGCGGACAGCACCTTGGGGCGGCCGGTGTGGATCCGGGCCATGCGGACGGCGTTCTCGACGGCCTCGGCGCCCGCGTTGGTGAAGAAGATCTTGTCGAGGTCGCCGGGGGTGCGCTCGGCGATCAGCCGGGCGGCCTCGGAGCGCACGTCGACGGCGAAGCCGGGGGCGACGGTGCAGAGCTTGCCGGCCTGCTCGGCGATGGCCGCGGCGACCTTGGGGTGCTGGTAGCCGATGTTCGTGTAGACGAGGGCGCTGGAGAAGTCGAGGAAGCGGTTGCCGTCGTAGTCCCAGAAGTACGAGCCTTCGGCGCCGGCGACGGCGAGCGGGTCGATGAGCTCCTGGGCGGACCAGGAGTGGAAGACGTGCTTGCGGTCGGCTTCTTTCACTGCCGCCTTGGTGGCGGCGGCGCGGGCGTCGGCTTCTGCGTTCATATTCCGAGGGTAGTTGTCCACGATGTGGAATCGGCTGGAGCTCCGGCCGGGCGTCGCTCGGGCGCCCGGCCGCGGTGGGCGGCGGCCGCGGTCAGACGATGTGCCGGCCGCCGTCGACGGTCAGGACGTCACCGGTCGTGTAGGCGGCGTCGACCAGGTAGAGCGCGGCCTCGGCCACGTCGTCCGGCGTGCCCACGCGGTGCAGCGGGGTGTTCTCGGTGATCCACTCGCGGGAGCTCTCCCAGACCTGGTCCTCGCCCTCGTACCAGGGGGTGTCGATGAGGCCGGGCGCGATGGCGTTCACCCGGATGGCGGGACCGAGCTGGGAGGCCAGCAGGCGGGTCATGTGGTTCACCGCGGCCTTGCTGACGGCGTAGGGGATCGAGCTACCGAGCGCACGGGTCGCGGAGACCGAGGAGATGTTGACGATCGAGGCGGAGCCGGAGCCGTTCGCGGCGGCTTCCCGCAGGTGGGGGGCGGCGGCGGTGATCATCTGCCAGGTGCCGACGACGTTGACGTCGAAGATCTCGCGCCAGGCGTCGGCGTCGGCCGCCTCCAGGTCGCCCAGGGGGATGAAACGGGTGACGCCCGCGTTGTTGACCAGGATGTCGAGCCGCCCGTAGGCGTCGATCGCGGCCCGCACGATCCGCCGCGCGTCGGCGGCGTCCGCGACGTCGCCGCGCACGTACACGGCGTCCGGCAGTTCGGCGGCCAGCGCCTTGCCCGCGCTCTCGCTGCGTGCGGAGTTCAGGACGACGCGGATGCCGGCGGCGGCCAGCCTGCGGGCGATTCCGGCGCCGATGCCGGAGGAGGAGCCGGTGATCAGGGCTACGCGGGTCTCAGTCACGGCCGGAGCATAACGCGAATGTCGCATGCCGGAAAAGTATTTCCGTTATCCGGAACATGAGCCCTCAGTGGATCTTGGCCACTTTGACATACCGGGCATATCGATCAATGCGCCTTTACGCTGACCGAACAGCACGTCTCCACGCGTTAGGGACCCGTCAAAGCCGCGCCACGGGGCGTATGGGCCCCGTCAAGGGAGCCTGTGAAGCCTCGAAGAGGCGTTCCACTCAGAGGTGTCCGAAAAACGCCCTCCGAATCTCCGGGAGCTCACGATGGCCGACCTGGCCTTCGTCTTCACCGCGATCGCGGTCTTCGCGCTGGTGGTCCTCGTCGCCAAGGGGGTGGCCAAGCTGTGAACGCCGAAAACGTCATCGGCCTGCTGGTCGCCGTCGGGCTGCTGGGTTACCTGGTCCTCGCCCTCGTGTTCCCGGAGAGGTTCTAGCCCCGATGAGTCCCGTTCTTGCCGGGGTGCTCCAGCTGCTCGCGCTCGTCGCCGCACTGGCCCTCGCCTACCGCCCCCTGGGCGATTACATGGCCCGCGTCTACTCCTCGAAGAAGCACTGGGCTCCCGAGAAGTGGATCTACAAGGCCATCGGCGCCAACCCGAACGCCGAGATGCGCTGGCCCGCGTACCTGCGCGGCGTCCTCGCCTTCTCCCTGGTGAGCGTCCTGTTCCTCTACCTGCTCCAGCGCCTGCAGGGCCACCTGCCCGGCTCGCTCGGCTTCGCCTCCATCACGCCGGACCAGGCCTTCAACACCGCCGTCTCCTTCGTGTCGAACACGAACTGGCAGTCGTACGCCGGCGAGCAGGCCATGGGCCCGCTCGTCCAGACCGGCGGCCTCGCGGTGCAGAACTTCCTCTCCGCCGCCGTCGGCATGGCCGTCGCGGTGGCCCTCGTACGGGGCTTCGCGCGCTCCCGGACCGGCGAGCTCGGCAACTTCTGGTCGGACCTGGTCCGCGGCAC
>NZ_JBSGXB010000100.1:0-22725 GCF_053609185.1 Streptomyces sp. NPDC054956
GGTGACGGGTGTCGTCACCCGCGGCGAACCGGTCCGGTGTCAGCCGTCGATGCGGTGCGTGGTCCAGAAGGAGGACAGGTCCGTGGTCGTGGCGGCCTGGGCGGCCGCCTTGAACTCGGCCGTGGTGGAGACCCCGTACCAGTGCGAAGTGGCGTAGTCCTTCAGCAGTTTGGCCATGGCCGTGTCGCCGAGGACGCGCCGCAGGTCGTGCAGGGCGCACTTGCCGTAGCCGTAGATGACGGTGGAGTACCGGGAGGAGTGGGTGTCCCAGTAGGCCATCGAGTTGCTGATCTTCTCGGCCGAGGAGGCCCAGGAGACGCTGTTCCAGCAGCCCGTGCCCGTCTTGTTCTGGGCCAGGTCGGTGGCGTAGTCGGTGAACGCCTCGTCGAGCCAGGGGTTGTTGTACTGGTCGTCGCCGACGATGCCGTACCACCACTGGTGGGCGATCTCGTGGGTGAGCGCGGTGGTGCTGACCAGGTCGAGGACGAAGCCGGGGTACTCCATGCCGCCGAACCAGAAGTTGTTGTCGATCACCGCGTCCAGTTCGCCGTACGGGTAGGCCCCGAACCGGGCCGAGTGGGCGTCGACGGCGGACTTGGCGGTGGTGAGCATCGACTGGGCGTCGGCCGAGCTGATGCCCGAGACGGAGTAGACGTTGACCGGGGTTCCGGAGGCCGAGGTGCCGGAGATCTTGGTGAACGGACCCGCCGCCCAGGCGAAGTCGCGGACCTTGGAGGCGGTGGCCGTGGTGACCGTACGTCCGCTGGTGCCCGGGGTGTCGACCGAGCCGCCCGTGGCCGGCACGAGGAGGGTGCTCGGGTGGTCGAGGGCCACGGTGAAGTCGGCGGCCAGCGAGTAGAAGGACTCGCCGTTGTTGGTGTACGGGTCCAGGTGCCAGCCGGCGCCGTCGCGGACCGCGAGCACCGGCAGGGCGTTGCCGATGAAGGCGAAGGCCCCGTCGTAGCCGAACCGGTCGGCGCCGCTCTTCACGGTGATGCCGAGGTCGAAGCCGATCGTGGCGCTCTGCCCCTGGGTCAGCGGCGTCGGCAGGGTGATCTGGAGGGCGGTGCAGCCGACCGAGAGCGCGCCCGCGGTGCCGCCGGTGACGTTGCTGACCGCGATGGGCATGGCGGAGCAGGTGCCGTGGTAGTTGTCCCAGAGCCTCAGGTACACCTCGCCCAGCGGGGTGGCGGAGGCGTTGGTGAAGGTGGCGCTCTCGTGGCCGGTCCAGACGGTGCCGCTCGCGTTGCTGCTCAGGCTGACGTTGTACGCGGGCGCGGCCGGCGTACGGGTGGAGTCGCCCGGCGGGGTGGTGTCGCCGGAGGTGTTGAGGGCGACGTCGTCGACGACGAAGCTCGTCTGGAGGCTGGAGTCCTCGGTGCCGGTGAAGACGAGGTTCACGGTCTGGCCTGCGAAGGCGGAGACGTCGAAGGTCTTCTGGGCGTAGCCGGTGTTCTTGTCGAGGTTGGAGTACGTCGCCAGCGTCGTGGTGCCGATCTTCGCCGTCAGCTTGTCGTACTTCGTCGACGTGGTGGTCTCGGTGGTGGTGATGCGCAGCCAGAAGGTGAGCGAGGCGGTGCTGCATCCGGCCGGGATGGTGACGCTCTGGGAGAGGGTGTCGGTGTGGGTGCTGCCGACGCCGTTCAGCCAGGCGAAGTAGGTGCCGCCGTGGGCGCTCTGGCCGGCGCGGTTGGTGATCACGCTGGTCTGCGACTGGGTCCAGGGCGAAGTTCCGCTTTCGAAGCCGCCGTTGACGACCGCTTGGGTCGGTGTACAGGCGGCGGCCGCGGCCGGAGCGGCCGTGGCCTGTGTGGCGGGAAGTGCGGTGGCGATCAGCGCCGCTACGGCGAACGCGGTCGCGGCGATGACCTTGTGGGGGGTCGATCTCACACGAGACTCCTTTGAAGCGGCCGGGTTCACGGCCTGCTCGGTGGCTGCCCGGCCGGCCTGGGTGCGCCGGAGGCAGCCGTGGGGGTGACGGCTGCCGGAAGCCTGGCAGATTTGACCGGAGCATGCCATGAGCGGCGGGTAAAGGGTTCGCCTACCGGACGGAGCGGCCCGATACCCGGGCGGGCCGCGCGGGGCCTACGCGTCCCGCCCGGCGAACCACTCCCGTGCCGCCTTCGTGTGCAACGGGAACGCCAGCTCCTCGGGGCCGCGCAGCACGTGCCAGCCCGTGGTCTCGTCGGTGGCGGCGGAGACGGGCAGTTCGGCGACCGGGCGGACCGGGAGGAGGCCGAAGACGAGCAGGTGGCCGGCCGGGGAGGTGTGGGCGCCGGCCAGGGTGACCTCGGAGGCGGGGGCGTGGATGCCGGTCTCCTCGCGGAGTTCGCGGACGACCGACTCGCGCCAGTCCTCGCCGAAGTCCATGAAGCCGCCGGGGAGGGCGACGCCGCCGCGGGCCGGCTCGATCGTGCGGGTGATGACCACCAGGCCGGTCCCCGCCCCGTCCTCGACGGGGAGCAGGGCAACGGCCACGGGGAGCGGGTTGCGGTAGGTGACGGCGCCGCACGAGGAGCACTCGCGGGGCCAGTCGGCCGAATCGAACAGTGCTCCACAGGTGGAGCAGTGCGAGTCCCTCAGGTGTGCCGGCATGCGGCGATGGTATGCCAAGGGGCATGCGAATGCTGGTTGTTGTGAGCTGCGTGGGAGCCCTGTCGGCCGGGGTTCCGACCCCCGGGTTCACGGCCCTGTCCCACGTCGATCCGTCGATCGGCCAGGACATGCGGTACGCGACCGCCCACAATTTCACCGGCGCCGTCGTGGACGGCTACGAGGAGCCCGTCTGCCTGCTCGCACGGCCCGCGGCCGAGGCGCTCCGGCGGGCGCAGCGGGACCTGCTGCGGCGCGGGTACTCGCTGCTGGTGTACGACTGCTACCGGCCGCAGCGGGCCGTGGACCGGTTCGTGCGGTGGGCCGGGGACGCGGCGGACCGGTCGACCAAGGCGGAGTTCTACCCCCACGTGGAGAAGGACCGGCTGATTCCGGAGGGGTACATCGCCGAGAAGTCCGGGCACAGCCGCGGGAGCACGGTCGACGTGACGCTCACCGACCTGCGCCGCGAACCGCTCGACATGGGGACCCCCTTCGACTTCTTCGATCCGCTCGCGCACACCGACGACCCCCGTGTCGCCGGCCCCGCCCGCGATCACCGCGAGCTGCTGCGGAGCGCGCTGGCGGCCCGGGGGTTCGTGAACCTGCCCGAGGAGTGGTGGCACTTCACGTACAAGCCGGAGGCGTTCCCCGATACGTACTTCGACTTCCCCGTCTCTGTCGCGGCCGTCCGGCCCTGAGTACGTTGCTCGGCATGACTTTCAGCTCGTACGAGGAATTCTGGCCCTACTACGTCGCCATGCACTCCCGCTCCGCCACCCGGTGGATCCACCTCACCGGCACCCTGACCGGCCTCGCCGTCACCGCCTACGGACTGGCGCGCGGCCGCAAGCGGTACCTCGCCGCGCTCCCCCTCATCGGGTACGGGACGGCCTGGCCGGCGCACTTCCTGATCGAGGGGAACAACCCGGCCACCTTCGGCAATCCGGGGTGGTCGCTGCGCGGGGACGCGCAGATGATCCGGATGATGCTGGCCGGGCGGGACGCGGAACTGGGCGAGATCGCGCGCAAGTGGCTCGCCGAGAACCCGTGCCGGGACCGCGTTCCCGTGACAGACTTCTGACGGCTCGTCAGATATCTGTTTCGGGAGGGGTCTTGGAACGCACACGCACACCCGTCGTCAGCGGGTGGTTCACCGAGGACGACGCGGACGGCGGCTTCCGCCTGCTCGGCACGCGCTGCTCCGCCTGTACGGCGGTGTTCTTCCCGCGCGAGGACGCGTACTGCCGCAATCCGCGCTGCCCCGGCGGCGGCGAGCTCGCCGAGACCGCGCTCTCCCCGCGCGGCAGGGTCTGGTCCTACACCGACGGGCGGTACCGGCCGCCGGCCCCGTACGTGTCCGACCCGGACGCGCCCTGGACCCCGTACACCCTGGTCGCCGTGGAGCTGGAGGCCGAGGGGATGGTCGTGCTCGGCCAGGCGGCGCCCGGGGTCGGCGTCGGCGATCTGACGGTCGGGATGGAGGTCGAGGTGGTCGGCGGCGTACTGAACGAGGACGCCGGCACCACCTGGACGACCTGGCAGTTCCGGCCCGTGGGGGTGGGCGCGTGAGCGGCACCTCCGCAGACGTGGCCGTCCTCGGGGCCGGCATGCACCCGTGGGGCAAGTGGGGCCGCAGCTTCGTCGAGTACGGGCGGGCGGCCGCCCGGGCCGCGCTCGACGACGCGGGGCTCCAGTGGACGGACGTGCAGTCCATCGTCGGGGCCGACACCGTGCGCTCGGGCTACCCGGGCTACGTGGCGGGTGCCACCTTCGCCCAGGCCCTCGGCTGGCAGGGCGCCCGCGTGACCAGCGTGTACGCCGCCTGCGCCTCCGGCGCCCAGGCCATCGGGGCGGCCCGGGCGCAGATCCTGGCCGGACTCGCCGACGTCGTCCTGGTGGTCGGGGCGGACGCCGCCCCCAAGGGGTTCTTCGCCCCCGCGGGCGGGGACCGGCCGGACGACCCGGACTGGCTGCGCTTCCGGGTCCTCGGGGCCACGAACCCGGCGTACTTCGCGCTGTACGCCCGCCGCCGGATGGCCGTGTACGGGGACACCGGCGAGGACTTCGCGCAGGTCAAGGTGAAGAACGCGGCGGCCGGGCTGCTGAACCCCAACGCCCGCTACCGCAAGGCCGTGACGGCCGAGGAGGTCGCCGCCTCGGCGATCGTGGCCGATCCGCTGCGGCTGCTCGACATCTGCGCCACCTCCGACGGCGGCGCGGCGCTCGTGCTGAGCAGCATGGACTTCGCGCGCTCCCGGGGGATCGCGGACCCGGTGCGGATCCGGGCCGTGTCCACGGTGACGCCCACGTATCCCCGTACGGTCCTGGACCTGCCGGACATCGCCACCGACTCGACGACCGCGGTGGTGCCCGCGCCCGGCTCCTTCCGGTCCTCGATCGCCCGGGCCGCCTACGAGGAGGCCGGGCTGGGGCCGGAGGACCTCTCGCTCGCCGAGGTCTACGACCTGTCCACCGCGCTGGAGCTGGAGTGGTACGAGGACATCGGCCTGTGCGGCGAGGGCGAGGGGGCCAAGCTCGTACGCGAGGGCGCGACCGCGCTCGGCGGCCGGATACCCGTCAACACCAGCGGCGGGCTGGCCTCCTTCGGCGAGGCGGTGCCCGCCCAGGCCATCGCGCAGGTGTGCGAGCTGACGTGGCAGCTGCGGGGGACGGCCGGGGAGCGGCAGGTCCCGGGGGCGCGGGCCGGCATCACCGCGAACCAGGGGCTGTTCGGCCACGGGTCGGCGGTCGTGGCCGTCCGGTAGCGCCGGACCGGTGGCTCGGAGCACGGCCCACCCCCGGATACGATGCTTTGAACGCGTTCAAGCAGTCGGAGTCGGGGTGGGTCATGCGGGCCGTCGCACGAGAGGACGTTCGGCCGGGCAGCGTGTCGGGCAGCGTGCATCCGTGGCAGCTGGGTCTGGTGGTGTGCGCCGCGGTCACCCCGCTGGTGCCGCTGGTCATGTGGCCCACCATCGTCTTCGGCTTGGCGACCGCGGCGGTGGTCGCCGTGCCGCTGCGCTTCCGTGCCCGGCCGTCCGGCTTCGGCTGGGCCACGGGGGTCGTCGCCGCGCTGCTGCTGCCCTGGTCCGTGCTCGGCGCCATGTTCGGGATGTTCTTCTTCCTCCCTTCGGCGGTGCAGCTCCTGCTGGCCGCCGGGGCGGACCCGCGCCGGCGGCCGACGGCGGCCAAGGTGATGGCCTGTGCCGGTCTCCTGCTGTCGGTGCCCGCGCCGGCCGTCCTCGCGACGGGATGAGCGCGGCTCGCGCCGTGTGCCCGAAATGCCGCGGGCGCGGGCCGGCCGCGGTACGCCTCCCGGCCGCGCCGCGGCCGGCGAAACGGGGGCGCGGCCGCTGAACAGCCGCTGTTGTCCGAACGCTTGACGGCCCTTGGCGGCGGGTTCACACTCTCTCCACGGTCCCGCTCCGCGACCGGGATCCCGAACCCCCCATGAGAGCTGCGGCCGGTACCCCAGTCGGCGGGGGTACGGGCCGCCTCCATGTCGCCGGGCCGCGGGCGGCCCGTACCGGCGGGCGGGCTACGCCCCCGCCGTCAGGCTCCGCCGCCGGGCCCGGGCCAGGGTCATCGCGTGCTCGACGACTCCCACCAGGACGTCCTTGACCGACTCCCGGTCCCGCGCGTCGCACAGCAGCACCGGCACCTCGGGGGTGAGGTCGAGGGCCTCCCGTACGGAGGTCACCGGGTGGCGGTCGGCGCCGTCGAAGCAGTTCACCGCGACCAAGAAGGGGATCTCGCGCCGTTCGAAGTAGTCGATGGCGGCGAAGCAGTCGGCGAGGCGGCGGGTGTCGGCGAGGACCACGGCGCCGAGCGAGCCCTGGGCCAGCTCGTCCCACAGGAACCAGAACCGGTCCTGTCCGGGCGTGCCGAACAGGTACAGCACCAGGTCCTCGCGGAGCGTGATGCGCCCGAAGTCCATGGCCACGGTGGTGGTGCTCTTGCCCTCCACTCCCCCGGTGTCGTCGACGCCGCGGCCCGGCTCGGAGAGCCGTTCCTCCGTCCGGAGCGGTCTGATCTCGCTCACCGCACTGACCAGGGTGGTCTTGCCCACCCCGAAACCGCCCGCGACCAGGATCTTGAGGGTCAGCGGCTCGACCGGCGACACGGCATGCATCGCGCCGGTGCGGCTAGAGCGCCCGAAGGCCATCGATCACCTCACGCAGAATGGATTCATCGGGCAGTTCGGCCGGGGGTACCGGCCTGGTCACGTGGACCAGTTCGTCGGCGGCCAGATCACCGATCAGGACGCGCACGACACCGACGGCGAGGTCGAGCTCCGCCGCGAGTTCCGCGACGGACTGGGGGCGTTCCCGGCACAGCCCGAGGATGTGGGCGTGTTCCGGGGACAGGGTCGCGTCCCAGACCGGGTCGTCGGCCGCGGGCTCCGCGACGACGAGCGCGATGAGGTCGAGCCGGTGCTGGCCGGCGTGACTGGTCCGGCCGCGGGTCATCGCGTACGGGCGCACCACGGGACCCGCGTCGTCGTCGAACCACTGCTCGGCGGCCGCGGCGGGGGTCTCCTCCGGGGTGCCGCCGGCGACCGCACCGGGGGTGCGGGCGGGGTGGTCCTGGCCTGGTTCGCTCATGCCGTCCGTCTCACCCTCCGGCGGGCAGCCCGGTGCGCGGGGCGGTCGCCAGGTGGTCACCCACGCGCTTGACCATGAGGGTCATCTCGTACGCCACCTGGCCCACATCGGAGTCGGCGTCGGCGAGGACCGCCAGACAGCTGCCGTCGCCGGCCGCCATGACGAAGAGGAACGCCTCGTCGAGCTCGACCACGGTCTGGCGGACCCTGCCCGAGTCGAAGTGGCGGCCGACGCCCTTGGCCAGGCTGTGGAAGCCCGAGGCCACGGCCGCCAGGTGCTCGCTGTCCTCCCGGGTGAGGCCCTTGGAGCTGCCGGTGGGCAGGCCGTCGCCGGAGAGGACGACCGCCTTGCGGATGCTGGCGACCCGGTCGACGAGCTCGTCGAGGAGCCAGTTGAGCGAGCCGGAGCCGCGGCCCCTGGTGTCGTGTCCGGACTGCGGTGCGGTCATCGACCGTCCCCTTCGTTCTCGTATCCGGGGCCGTCGGCGGCAGGGGTGCCTGCCTCGGCCGCGGACTGCGGTGGTGCTTGATGCAGTGCGTCGTGCTGCGGTTCCTGGCGGGCCGGGCCGTCCTGCTCCGCCCGCTGCCTGGCGTGCTGGTCGCGGCCCGCCGTCCAGCCGCGCTGGAGGGCGGACATGCGGCGCCGCACCTCCTCCGCGTCGCGGTCCTCGGCCGGGTCGGCGGCGGCGGGTGCGGGCGCCGGGGCGTCCTTGAGCTGGGGTGCGAGGCTGGCCTGGCGGACCCGGCGGGGCAGCCCGGCGGACGGGGCCTTGCCCGGAGCGGCCGGGGCCGGCGTCTGCGTACCGTCCGGGGCGGGGTCCGGGACCGCCGCGACCGGGCGGGGCTCCACGCGGCGGCCGTGCTCGGCCACCAGGGTCGGGGTGGGGCGGCGGCGCGGAAGCGGTACGGCGCCCGGGGTGCGGGGGCCGTCGGAGCGCGCCGGGTCCTGGCGGGTGGGCTCCAGGCGGACCGGTCCCGTGGGCGGCAGGGGCTCGCGACCGCGCTCGCGGTCCCGGTCGTGGAAGCCGTCGCGGCCGGGGTGACGGTCGGCGAGGCGGGCGCCGGCGTGGTCGGCGGTGCCGTCCACGGACCGCTCGCCCGTACGGAATCCCCCGCGCTCCCCGGAGTTGTCCGCGGCCCGGTCTCCCATCCGGTCCGCGAGGCGGTCGCCCTTCCAGCCGCCGCGGTCGGTGTGCCGCTCCGCGTGCGGGCGGCCCGCCGGGCGAAGGCCGAGCAGGGCGCTGCGCGAGGTGCCGTTGGGCGGAGTCTCGTCGTCGAGGGTGGCCATGACGGGCCGGCCGCCCTTGGTGCCGATGCCGCTTCCGGTGACCCCGCTGAGTCCCGCGATGCCGCTGGGGACCTCGTCCAGGGCCGTGACGGGGTCGTCCAGCCCCAGCAGGCCGATCGGGGCCTCCAGTTCGACGGGGCCGCGCAGTTCGGCGCCGGCCGGGAGCCGGCGGTCGGCGGTCGCGCCCTCGACGGCCGCGGCGGGCCGGGCAGGGCCGCCCACGGCCTTGCCTCCGGCCAGCCGGATGCCGGTGCCGTTGGTTTCGGGAGCCTCCGTCAGCAGGGCCACCGGGAGGAAGACCACCGCGGTGGTGCCTCCGTACGGGCTGGGCTGGAGGCCGACCTTGACCTCGTGGCGCTGCGCGAGGCGGCTGACCACGAACAGGCCGAGCCGGTCGGTGTCGGAGAGCTCGAACTCGGGGGTCTCGGCCAGCCGGAGGTTGGCGTCGAGCAGGGCGTCCGGGTTCATGCCCAGGCCCCGGTCGTGGATCTCCAGGGTGAAGCCGTTGGCCACGCGCTCGCCGAGGACCTGGACCGCCGTGTGCGGCGGGGAGAACACCGTCGCGTTCTCCAGGAGTTCGGCGATGAGGTGGGTGACGTCGGCCACGGCCGGGCCGGCGATGCCCAGGCGGGGCAGCCGGCGCACCTCGATGCGCTCGTAGTCCTCGACCTCGGCGACGGCGGCCCGTACGACGTCCATCAGCTGGACGGGCTTGCGCCACTGGCGGGAGGGGGCGGCGCCGGAGAGGATCACCAGGCCCTCGGCGTGGCGGCGCATGCGGGTGGTCATGTGGTCGAGGCGGAAGAGGTCGGCGAGTTCCTCGGTGTCCTCGGTGCGCCGCTCCATGGTGTCGAGCAGGGTGAGCTGACGGTGCAGCAGCACCTGGTTGCGGCGGGCCAGGTTGACGAAGACCTCGGAGACGCCCCGGCGGAGCTCCGCCTGCTTGACGGCGGCCTCGATGGCCGCGCGCTGGAGGCTGTTGAGGGCCTGGCCGACCTGGCCGACCTCGTCCTTCTCGTACTCGAGCCGGGGCGCCTCGGTCTCCACGTCCACCTGCTCGCCCGCGGCGAGGCGGCGCATCACGCCGGGCAGGCGCACGCCGGAGACCTCGTGGGCCTCCTTGCGGAGCCGGGAGAGGTCGCGGATCAGCTCGCGGCCGATGCGGACGGACAGGATCAGGGAGACGAGCAGGGCGATGAAGCCGAGGATTCCGGCGACGGCGGCCTGCACCAGGACGTCCATGGCCACGGGCTCGACGCGCTTCTGGTAGCGGTCTCCGGCGGCGGTGCCCATGGCGGCGAGGTCGTCGAGGACCTTCTGCGACGCTGCGTCCCACTGGGCGGGGGCCACGTTGCGCGCGGTCTTGCCGGGGCCCGCCGCGATGAACCGTTCCTCCGCCTCGCGCAGGGCCCGGCTCTCGGGGTTGTTCCAGTACTGCTCGAACAGGTCGCGGTCGGCCGCCGGGAGGATCGCGAGGTTGAACTCGTAGAGCAGTTTGCGGTTGGCGACGAAGTCGGTGACGCGCCGGATGTCGGCCGGGCTCACGTTGCGGGCGGCGAGGGCCGCCGCGACGACCGCGTCCTCGCGCGAGAGCGTCTCGCGGGCGCGGGTGATGCCGACCAGGGCGCGGCCCTGCTTGTCCATCTCCACGTTCTCGAGCGCGTGGAGGTTCATCAGGAACTCGTAGCAGGGGTCGACGAGCCGGTCGTAGAGCTCCAGGGCCTGGCCCGTGTCGAGGGAGCCCGAGGAGTCGACGGCGCCGCGCAGCGCGCCGATGCCGTGGAAGGCGTCGAGGATGGAGCGCAGGCGCTGGGCGGCGGCCGGGCTGAGTTCGTCGACGACCTCGGGGTCCTCGGCGTCGGCGGTGAGCTTCGTGATCGCCTCGTCGGTGGCGGCGCGGCGCTTGGCGAGCTCCGATGTGGCGGTGGAGGCACGGGGGTCGCCGATGACCACGAGGGTCTGGCGGCGCTCCTTCTGGATGACCCGGACGACGTCCTCGATGGGGTAGCCGACCTTGTCGATGACGTAGGCGACATCGAGGAGTTGGACGGCCTCACGGCCCGTGAGAACGGTCGCGAAGCCCCACAGGGCGGTCAGGGAGACGAGCGGCACGAGGAGCAACGCCACGATCTTCCGGCGGATGGATTTCCCGCGAAAGCGCATGGCCTCCCCAGCCTCCCCAGCTCAACCCCGTTGTCGGGGGTCGGTGTTCCGTCATTTAAACGGCGTGAGCCTACTACTGCCACGGCGCAGGTTCGAAGGCGTGTCCGGACCTTTTCGGCCTGCGGCTCGCACGAAGATCACGAGTTGTCCGATAGCTCCCGTCGGGAGCCGACCGATATGTGGCACATGACACCTGGTGCGGCGTCAGTTCCCGCATGAGAATGGATGGCTGGAATTATTCGTTCCGCCGCAATGCGGAGCACTGTGGGGGCCCGGGTTCCGGGAATCTCCGGGCCGCTTCTTGCGTCCGGTGCTGTGCCCGGCGAACCTTCCCGGTCACGGCACCAGTTGTTCGAGGCAGGTATGCCGGGCGCATCGGGGGGAAGCAGGGGAGCATGGGGACGAGGTACGAGGACCACGGCGCGGGACCGGGAGCACCGGGGCGGGCCCTGTGGGTGGACGCGCCGGCCCGGCGCCGGATGCCGGATCCGGTGCGGGTGTCCGCCGTGCGCGCGGTGATGGTCGTGGCCGTGACGCTGACGGACGCGACGATCGCGTTCTTCCTGACGGTCACCGGTTCCTGGCTGGCCTTCCCGCTGGTGCTCACCGGGATAACGGGCACGGTGGTGGCCACCTGGGCCGTCCTCGACGTGCTGATCACCCGGCAGACCTGGAACCAGCGGTACGGCGTCGTCTCGGAGCCGAGCAGCACCGCGCGGGTCTCCGCCCGGGAGCGGCGGAAGGCGGACCGGCAGGCCCGGAGGCCGGAGCGAATGCGCGAGCGCGGCGAGACCTCCGGCGCCGCCTGGCCTCCCCCCGCCGGCGACGGCCGCTACCGGACCGGCACGGGCGGAGGGTGACCCGTACGGCAGGCCTGCCGCTCGGCTCCGACCCGTCCGACGCCGACCCGTCCGGCGCCGGACGGAGTCCGGCGCAGCGGCGCGAAGCCGGGGAGGCCGCCTGCGGCCGAGCCGCGCGAGCGGCGCGTCAAGAAGGAGAAGGCGCGGTGCTGCGGCGGAACATGCGGGTCGCCGTGATCTCCCCGTGGATCGTCTCCTCGTCCGGGGACTGCTGGGGCAGGCCCGGGCGCAGGTGTTCCTCGACGCTGATGTATTTCAGCCCCGCCCGCAGGTCGGCGTCGTTGCGCAGCCGGATGACCAGCGGGAACTCGGCGAGGGCCGTGGTGTCGAACAGGCCCGTCGTGTAGAGCAGCTGGACGCCGAGCGCGTCCGAGACGGCCCGCTGGAGTTCCAGCAGGTACGTGGCGTTCGCGCGGCCGATCGGGTTGTCAAGGAACAGCGTGCCCGCGTGCCGGTGCTTGTCCCGCCCGCGGTCGTTGCTGCGCAGTGCCGCCATCGTGCAGTACAGCGCGATCGCGGCGGTGAGCAGCTGGCCGCCGGAGAAGACGTCGCCCATCTGGCCGACCGGGACCCGCTCGGCGCGCAGCACCGCGTCCGGCTTCAGGATCTCCACCGCGATGCCCTTGGGCTCCAGGGCCGCCTGGACCCCGTGGAGCAGCAGCGACATGCCGTCGCGGCGGCCCTCGCCGAAGGAGGCGGTGCTGTTCTTCTTCACGGCGGAGCGGGTCGCCTCGTCGATGACCTCGCCGAGCCGTTCGGTGAGGGTGGCCTGGTCGGGCTCCTCGAAGCGGATGCGCAGGAACTCCTGGCCCGACCACTCTCCCAGGCCCTCGGGGAGCTGGGAGAGCCGCTGGGCGGAGCGCAGGGTGGCCAGGGCCGATTCCACGAGTCCGCGCAGCCGGTCGACGATGCTGTCGCGGTTGCGCTCCAGCTGCGCCAGCTCGTCGGTGAGGACGCGCAGCCGGGGGGCGAAGGCCACGGCCCAGGCCGCCGCGTGCTCGGGCAGGGCCGAGGCGGGCAGTTCGCGGATCTGCTGGCGCGCGGGGGTGCGCACCTGCTCGTAGCGGTTGGCGTTGGCGTGCCGGACCAGGATGTCGCTCGCCTCGCGCACCGCGGCTTCGGCGGCCGACAGGTCGGCGGCGCAGGCGCGCAGGGCACGGCGGGCCTCGGCGGCCGACCGGCGCGCCTCCTCCAGGGTGCCGGCGTGGGAGACCGGCTCCTGCTCGTCCTCCTGGTGGGTGTGGTCGCGCAGCAGGTCGCGGAGCAGGGCCGCGGTCTCGTCGAAGCCGCCCGCGCCCTCCTCGGCGGTGCGGTGGGCGCGCAGCAGGTCGGCGTGGGCCGCGCGGGCGGACTCCACGGCGGCGGTGTGGGCGGCGAGCTGCGCGGTGGCGGTGCGGAGCATGGCCTGCGCGGCGTCGACGTCCTCGGGGATCAGTTCCTCGGGCAGGTCGGTGTGCGCCTCGCCCTCGGCGGGGGCGTGCCGTTCGGCCTCGCCGCGCAGCCGGCCGAGCTGCTCGCTGGCGGTGGAGGCGCGGGTCTCCAGCATCTGTACGAGGGCTTCGGCGCGGGCGGCCGCGGCCTGCCGGGAGGGGCCGTCGGCGCCGTCGGTGCCCTCGAGGAGTTGGGCGGCGCGGGTACGGACCTTGTTGGTCAGGCGGTCGAGCTCGGCGAGGGCGGCGCTCTCGTCGCTCTCGGCGCGGGCCTGTTCGGCGCGCAGGTCGGCGCCGACGCCGACCTTCTCGTAGAGCTGCGAGGCGGCGCGGTAGGCCTCGCGGAGGTCGGGGAGCGGGGCCTTGCGGGCGCCCGCTTCCCCGGCGGGGGCCTCGGGCAGCGGCTCGGGGGCTCCGGCGATCTCGGCGCGCTCGGCGCGCAGGGCGCGGGCGGTGCGGCGGGCATCGTCGGCGGCGCGCTGGGCGGCGCGTCGGTCCTCGTCGGCGGCGCGGGCCCGGTCGAGGCAGACCTCGGCGCGGGCCTCGGACTCGGCGGCGTCCTCGGCGAGTTCGCGCAGCCGGGCCTGCCAGCCGGCGCGCTCGCGCAGCCGGTGGGCGAGGCCGGCGAGGACGTCGGCCACGCGGCGGGCGCGCTGGGCGGTGTCCTGGCGCTCCTCGCGGATGCGGGCGGCTTCGGCGGCGGCCTCGTCGGCCTCGGCGCGTACGGTACGGGCCTGCGCGAGCTCGGCCTCGGCCTCCTCGGCGAAGGCGCGGGCGGCGGCGGCCTGTTCCGCGAGCTCGGCGAGGCGGCCGGGCGCGCAGCCGGCGCGCCAGGAGGCGAGCCGGGCGGCGAGCTCGCGGTCGCCGGAGAGGCGGGCGGCGAGTTCGCGGATCTCGGTGTCCCGGGCGGTGGCCCGCACGCGCAGCGCCTGGCGCTCCTCGTCGGCGGCGTGCTCGTCGTGCATGGCCGGGTTCGGCGGTACGAGGAACACGGCGTCGGCGGAGTCGCCGGCCGGGGGCACCGGCGCCAGCAGCGCCGCGGCGGTGCCGACGGCGACGGTGGAACGGGGTAGCAGGGCCGCGCCGGAGAGCACCTCGCGGGCCCGGGAGTGGGTGTCCGGGTCGGTGATGACGACGCCGTCGACGAGCTCGGGGCGGGCGGCGAGGACGGCGGCGTGGTCGGCCGGGTCCACGGACTGCGCGAGGTAGCGCCAGCCGGGGAGGGCCGGGATGCCGTGCTCGCCGAGGTACTCGACGGTGGCCAGGACGTCGGGGCCGGGCGGCAGCAGGCCGCCGTCGCCGAGGGCGCCGAGGATGCGGGAGTCGTCGGCGGCCGCGGTGCGCAGCTCGAACAGCTGGCGTTCGGCGGCGGCCACGGCGTCGGTGAGCAGGGTGCGCAGGTCGTCCGCGCCCCGGTCCAGGTCCTCGACGGTGAGCCGGCCGGCGGCGTCGGTGCCCGGGGCGCCCTCGTCACCGCGCGGGCGGGGGAAGCCGGGCTCCGGGGCTCCCAGGAGGGCCGCCAGGCGCGGGGATTCGGCGAGCGAGGCGGCGGCCCGGCGCTCGGCCTCGTGGGCGGCCTCGGCTGCGTCGGCGGCGTCCGCGGCGCGGGCGGCGGTCAGTTCGGCGCGGGATTCCGTGCCGGTGGCCTCGCGGGCGGCTTCGGTCGTGGTGCGGGCGGCCTCGCGGGCCTCGTGCCAGGCGGCCACGGCCGTCTTCTCGGCGTCGGCGGCGGCCAGGGCGGCGCGGGCCGGGTCGGCGTCGGGGGCGGAGTCGTCGAGCCAGCCGGCCCGGACGGCCTCGGCGGTCTCCTGCTGGACCTCGGCGAGGCGGGCGCGCAGGTGTTCGGCCTCGCTGCGGGCCCGCTGGGCGGCCGTGGCGGCGGCGGTGGCGTCGCGGTGGGCGGCCTCGCCGGTCTCCTGGAGGACGGCGGACCGCTCCTCCTCCTCGTTGGCGGCCCGCTCGCCCTCTTCGGCGGCGGTGTGCAGGGCCCGTACGAGCTCGGTGGCGGCGGTGGCCCGGGCGGCCAGCGCCGGGGCGGCGTCCCGCTCGGCCTCCAGGATCGCGGCGGCGACCCGGGCGGAGCGGTCGGCGGCGGCGCGGTGGCGCAGTACGTTCTCGGCGGCCTGCCAGGCTGAGTGCAGGGTGCGGGCTTCGAGGAGCTCGCGGCGCTGCGCGGCGGCGGCCTTGTCGGCGACGGTCAGGGCCAGCGAGGCGTGCCGGTAGGCGAGTTCGGCGGAGACGGCGGCGCTGCGCGAGCGCGCGGAATCGGCGGCGGTGACCTCGTGGGCGGCGCCGGTGACCCGCTGCGCGAGGTCGGCGGCGCGGCCGCGTTCCTCGGCGGCGCGGGCGGACAGCCGCCGGGCGAGGGAGCGGGTGCGGCGTTCGGCACCGGCGTGGACCTCGCGCAGCCGGGTCCGCGCCTCGGAGGCTTCGACGATCTTGGTGAGGAGGTCCACGGAGCCCGCGGTGAAGTCCCGTTCGGCCATCAGCTCGGCGCGGCGGCCGAGCTTGTTGCCGAACCCGTGGACGAGGTCGGCCAGTCCGTCCGTGTCACGGGTGTCGGTGACGGCGCGCAGCAGCAGGTCGGTGAAGTCGGAGTCCTTCTTCACCGCGAACAGGCCGGCGGCCTCGCCCTCGTCGGCGTTCATCTCGCGCTGGTAGCGGAAGAGTTCGGGGTCGAGGCCGAGCTCGGTGAGGTGTTCGTTCCAGCGGTCGTGGATCTCCTCGAAGTACACCTCGAGGTGCGGGTAGGCCTTGCCGGCCTCGGTGAGGGCGTCGCGGAAGCCCTTCATCGTGCGGCGGCGGCCGCTGGCGCCCGAGACGCCCTCGACGGGCGGGCGCACCGAAGTGGCCTCGGCCACCGGGAGGTTGTCCAGGCTCAGCCCCGGTCCGGGGCGGAAGGAGTACCAGGCCTCCGCGAACTTGCGCGGGTCGTTGGAGACCTGGCGGCCGCGCCATTCGCTGACCTTGCCGACGACCACGCACTCGCCGGTCTGGGTGTGCTGCCACTCCAGGGCCACGTGGCCGCAGTCGTCGGCGAGCAGGAACTTGCGCAGCACGCCGGAGCTCGCGCCGCCGAGGGTGTTGCGGTGGCCCGGCAGCATGACCGAGAAGATCAGCTTGAGCAGGACGGACTTGCCGCCGCCGTTCTCCAGGAAGAGCACGCCCGCGGGCGCGGGGCGGCGCGGCGGGCCGGTGGGCTCGTCCTCGAAGAACTCCGCCTGGGTGGGCGCCGGGTGGGGCACCGGCTGACCGACTCCGCGCAGGTCGAGCACGGTGTCGGCGTAGCGCGCACCGGCGGGCCCGATGGAGTAGAGGCGGATCCGGGACAGCTCGTACATGGCGGCGGACTCTCGTGGTCTCTCGTAGGTCGTACGGGTGCGGGGTGCGGGCGCGGGCTAGGCGTGGAAGGGCAGGCCGGCGTCGGCCGCGAGCTCCAGGTCGTCGCCCTCGGGCGGCGGCAGGAGGCTGGCGGAGCCGTCGCTGACGGGGACCACGCCCAGCTCCAGCAGCTCGGCCATGGCCGAGCTGCCCGCCATGTCGCGGACCTGGAGCTGGTAGCGGGGGGTGGTGCGGTAGGTGCCGCCGGCGTCGTCGCCGGTGCGCTGGAGGAAGCCGGAGTCGGTGAGGAAGGCGGCGGCCTTGCCGACGATGCCGGTGGTGGAGCCGGCCAGGCGGCGGGCGTCCTTGGTGGCGCCGGTGGCGCTGCGGCGGGCGTAGACCCGCCAGGCTGCCTCCAGGCCGGGGGCGTCGGAGGCCGGGTCGGTGTTCTCGCCGAGCTCCTCGGCGCGCTCCTCCAGGCGGCGGCAGGTCTGCCGGACGAAGGCGTCGACCCCGTTCACGGTGATCCGGCCGATGTAGCCGTCGTCGGCGAGGTCCTCGGGGCGCGGGAAGGCGAGGGCGGCGACGGCGAGGTGGGCGAGGCCGTGCAGGAAGCGGTCCGCGGAGTCGGCGGCGGCGCGGCGGGCGTAGTCGCCCATGCGGACGGCGAACACGGAGTCCTCGCCGGCGGCGACGGCCATCCCGGCGCGCGCGGACACCTCCAGGACGACGAGGCCCAGTCCGGTGGCCACGGCGTCGGCGAGCCGGGCGAAGGCGGAGTCGTCGCGGTAGCGGCGCAGCAGCTCGGCGTACTCGGCGTCGCGCGAGGGCAGCAGCTTGGGCTGGAGCCCGAACGCGACGAGCCGGGCCGCGTCGGCGGCGTCCGCCGGGGTCACGGGGGCGGTGGCCTGGCCCGTGCCGGTGGCCGCGCCCTGGCCCGTGACCGCGGCCGGGGCCTGGGCCAGCGCCTGTGCCGGTGCCGGGGCGTGCTGCGCGTCGGGCTCGCTCCACGCGGGGTGCTCGGCGTGGTGGTCGCTCACGGGTACGTCTCCTCGGCGGTGCGGGTGGTTCGGGTACGGGTGCTGCGGGTCCGGGCGGTACCGGTGTGGGCGCCGGGGCCCGGGGCGCCGCCGGGCCGGGCGGCGGACGTGGTCGCGCGGCGGCCGGACCGGGAAGCCGTTCCGCGGCCCGGCGGGGTCGGGGTCATGCCGCCTCCGTGCGGTCGGCCGTCATGGCCGCGGCGTCCAGGAGGGCGGTGCCGACGATGAGGTCCGCGCCGCCGAACTCCGGGTCCTCCAGCTCGGTGCCGTCGTCGACCGCGAACAGGAGGCGCTCCTCGCCCTGCCGGTAGGCCGTGCCCACCGCCGGGCTCGCCGCGTGGACGGCCAGCAGGGCGACCAGGTAGGGCAGGTCCGGGTCGGAGCGGCGGGCTTCGGCGAGGAGCCCGGACAGCCGGCGCGGGGCGTCGTGCGGGAGCTCCAGGAGCTCCATCGCGGCGGCGAGCTGCTCCTCGCTGAAGCGGCTGTCGTCGGGAGTGGCGATGAGGTCCGGTTCGGGCATCTCCGCGCCGAGGTGCTCCCGCTCCACCGGCGGGGTCAGCAGGATCTCGATCAGGTCGGCGACGCGCACCGAGACGGGGGTCCGCAGGCCGGCCCCGGCCGCGAAGAAGGCGTCGGTGACCCGGGAGGCCTGCCCCACCGGCAGCGGCAGCACGGGGGCGACGAGCTGCCCGTACAGGTCGATGCCGGAGCGCGGCGCGGGGGCCGCGAAGGCCTGGCGGTCCTGTTCGGCGCGGAAGAGCGGGCCGGCGTCCAGCAGCCGGGACTGCAGCTGCGTGTGGCGGCGGATGCAGTCCTTGACGATGTCGACGAGCTCGGCGGCGCGCCGCTTGTTGTCGGGCTCCTCCGCCTCGTCGCGCGCCTTGCGGATGTTGGTCAGGATCGCGTTCTCGTGCCGGTAGCGGTCGGCGACGTGGTCGAGGGCCTCGGCGATCATGTCGGGGACGGTCACCAGCCAGTCCACCGCCCGCACGTTGCGCCGGGTCGCGTCGAGCGTGCGGCGCAGGGTCTCGGCGTACTGCACGGTGCGGTAGCGGGCCTGTTCGGCGGCGAGCTGGGCGTCGGCCAGCCGGCCCCGGCTGATCAGGACCTCCAGCTTGACCTCGGCGGCGATCTGCGCGCTGGTGACGTCGGTGTCCAGGGCGCCGACCAGCACGTTGACGGCCTCGTCGGTGGTGCGCAGGTACACGGCGCCGCCGTGGCCCGGGACTTCCTCGATCAGCTTGAAGTCGTAGTCCCGGCGGACGTACACCCCGTCGGGGCCGAACGTTCCGTAGATCGCGCGGAAGCCCCGGTCGACGCTGCCGACGTTGATCAGGTTCTCCAGCACCCAGCGGGCCACCCGCTCGTGCTCGGCCGCGGGGCGCGCCGGCGCCTGGGCGGCGACGCGCGGCAGCAACCTGGCCACTATCTGCTCGTGGTCGGCTCCGGTGTCGAAGTCCATGTTGAGCGTGACGAGGTCGATCGCGGAGAGCGCGACCTCCGCCATCGCGTAGACCCCGTACTCGCCGGCCAGATTGGCCTTGCGTACGTCGAGGTCGTGCAGCGGGGCGGTGCAGGCGAGGGCGCGCAGCCGCCGGGCCAGGCCCTCGTCGGCGGCCGGGCCCGGCGCCGGGGACGGAAGGGTCTTCGCCGGGGCAGGGAGAGTCACGGGCAAAGACTAGGCGCTGACCCTGACAACATCCCAAACGGGATGGTTCGGCCCGATCGTCCCCGGGCCGTCGCGGCGGCACTCCGGGCCGTCGCGGCCGCCGTCCCCGGGCCGCGGTGGCGGCCTGCTCTACCCTCGCCGCATGGATTCCATGATCGCACCGACCCCGGTGATCGACCTCAACGCCGACCTCGGCGAAGGCTTCGGGCGGTGGACGCTGACCGACGACGAGGCCCTGCTGTCCGTCGTCACGAGCGCCAACGTCGCCTGTGGCTTCCACGCGGGCGATCCGTCCATCATGCGCCGCGTCTGCGAGCTGGCGGCCGCGCGCGGGGTGCGGATCGGCGCGCAGGTCTCGTACCGGGACCTGGCGGGCTTCGGCCGCCGCGCCATGGACGTGCCGGCCGGTGAGCTGGCCGACGAGGTGGCGTACCAGATCGGGGCGCTGGAGGTCTTCGCGAGGGCGGCCGGCTCGAGGGTGTCCTACGTGAAGCCGCACGGCGCGCTCTACAACCGCACGGTGCACGACGCGGACCAGGCCGGCGCCGTCGTCTCCGGGGTCCTGCTCGCGGCCGGGACGGCGGGGCTCCCGGTGCTCGGACTGCCCGGCTCGCTCCTGCTGGCCGCCGCCGCGGACGCCGGGCTGACGGCCGTCCCGGAGGCCTTCGCCGACCGCGCCTACACCCCGGCGGGCACCCTCGTACCGCGCGCCGAGCCGGGCGCCGTGGTCCACGACCCGGACGCGGTGGTCGCCCGCGCGGTCTCCATGGCCGCCCGGCACACGGTGACCGCCGCCGACGGCTCGGCCGTCCCGGTCTCCGCCCGCTCCCTGTGCCTGCACGGGGACACCCCCGGGGCGGCGGGCCTGGCCCTGCGCGTCCGGGAGGCGCTCGGCGCCGCCGGGGTCCGGGTGGAGGCCTTCGCGTGAGGGCCCTGGAGGTCGGCGCCGACGCCCTGCTGCTGGAGGTGGACTCCGCCGAGGAGGTGGTCTCGCTCCACGCCGAGGTGCTGCGCCGGCGCGACGCCGGCGAGCTGGGCGGCGTGCGCGAGGTGGTGCCCGCCGCCCGGACCGTCCTGCTGGACGGCGTGCGGGACCCGCGCGCCCTCGCCGCCCGGATCGCCCGCTGGGAGCCGGCCCCGCCCGCGGCTCAGGACGGGCCGCTGGTCACGGTCCCGGTGCGCTTCGACGGGCCGGACCTGGCGGAGGTGGCCGGCCTGTGGGGGGTGCGCCCCGAGGAGGTCGCGGGCATCGTCGGCGGGATCGGCTTCCGCGTGGCCTTCTGCGGGTTCGCGCCGGGGTTCGGCTATCTGACGGGGCTCCCCGAGGCGCTGTGGCTGCCCCGGCGCGCGACGCCCCGTACGTCCGTCCCGGCGGGCTCGCTGGCCCTCGCGGGCGAGTACGCGGGGGTCTATCCGCGCTCCTCCCCCGGCGGCTGGCAGCTGATCGGGTCCACGGACACGGTGCTGTGGGACCCGGCGCGCGAGCCGGCCGCGCTGTTCGCGCCGGGGGTACGGGTGCGGTTCGAGGAAGTGGCGGCATGAGGGCCCTGGAGGTCGTACGGGCGGGCGCGCTGACCACCGTCCAGGACCTGGGCCGGCCCGGGTACGCGCACCTGGGCGTCCCCCGCTCCGGGGCGCTCGACTCGGGGGCGCGCGCGCTGGCGAACCGGCTGCTGGGCAACCCGCCCGACGCCGCCGTCCTGGAGACGACCCTGGACGGGGTGGCCCTGCGCGCCCTGGGCGGACCGCTCCTGGTGGCCGTCACCGGGGCCCCTTGCGGGGTACGGGCCTGCGGGCGCGCGGCGCCCTGGGGAGCCCCGGTCCTGCTGCGCGCCGGGGCGGATCTGGAAGTGGGCCGGGCGGAGTCGGGAGTGCGCGGCTACGTCGCGGTGCGGGGAGGTTTCTCGGTGGAGCCGGTCCTGGGCAGCCGCTCGACGGACCTGCTGTCCGGCCTGGGCCCGCCGGTCCTGACGGCCGGGGCGCTGCTGCCGGTGGGCCCGCCCGGCCCGGAACCGGTGCCCGGGACGGACTGCGCGGCGCCGCCGGGCCCGCCCGCCGAGCTGGTGCTCCCGCTGCGCCTGGGGCCGAGGGCGGACTGGTTCGAGCCGGAGTCTGTGACCGGGCGGCTGCTGCGGGAGCGGTACCTCGTCTCGGCGGCCTCGAACCGCATCGGCCTGCGCACCGAGGGGCCGCCGCTGGTCCGGGCCCGGTCCGGGGAGCTCCCGAGCGAGGGGATGGTGCTCGGCGCGGTCCAGGTCCCGCCGGACGGCCGGCCGGTGGTCTTCCTGGCCGACCATCCGGTGACGGGCGGCTACCCGGTCGTGGGCGTGGTCCCGCCGGGCCCCGCCCTGGACGCGGCGGCGCAGGCGCGGCCCGGGATCCCCGTGCGGTTCGTGCGGAGCCGGTGAGCACCCTCGGGTGAGCCCGCGGGGCCGCTGGCCGCTGCCCGCTGCCCGCTGCCCGCTGAAACGTTTCCGCCGCCGGGAGCCAAGTACGGGTGAACGGGGCCGCCGGGGCCCCGCACACCGGGGAGGAAACGGGTGCGCAACCCACCACGGGAGGCCGGGCCACCGGATCTCACCACGCCCGAGGGGTTCGGCGGGTTCTACGAGGAACACGTCGACGCCGTCCTCGGCTTCGTCACGCGCCGGGTCGCCGACCCGCACGTGGCGGCGGACCTGACGGCGGACGTCTTCCTCGCCGCGCTGGGCTCCGCGGCCGGCTACCGGCCCGACCGGGGAGTCCCGGTCGCCTGGCTGTTCGGGATCGCCCGCAACGTCCTGTCGGGGCACGCCCGCGGCCTGGCCCGCGAGAGCGGGGCCATGGCCCGGATCGGCGGCCGCCGGCTCCTCGACGACCAGGACGTGGCCGCTCTGGAGGAGCGGATCGACGCCGAGCGGGCCTTCCGGGCCGTGGCCCAGCACCATGCCGCCCTGTCCGAGCCGCTGCGCGCGGCCCTCGACCTGGTCGTCGTCGACGGCCTGACCCCGGCGGAGGCCGCGCAGGCCCTGGGCGTCACCACGACGACGGTCCGCGTCCGCCTGCACCGTGCCCGGCGGGCCCTGCGCGCCGCCGATCCCGCCCCGCGTCCCGCCCGTGACCCGCAACTGGAGGCAGTCCGATGAGCAGCAGGCCCAGCGCGTTCGAGGAGCGGCTCAAGGCGGAGCTGATGGCCGTCGCCGCGGAGATGCCCCCCGCCGCCGCCCCGGTCCGTTCGCACGCCCGGCGCTACCGGATCCCGCTCGCGCTCGGCGCGGTGGCGGCCACGGTCGCGGGGCTGGTGGCCCTGCCGGTGCTCGGCGAGGACGGCGGTTCCTCGCCCGCCTACGCGGTGTCGAAGGAGGCGGACGGCACCATCTGGGTGCGGATCTACCACCCCGACGGGGTGGACGGGACCGTACGCGAGCTGCGGGAGCTGGGCGTGGCGGTCGCGGCGGTCCCCAGGCGGCCCTCCGAGCAGTGCCCGGCGAGCGAGGCGTTCCCGGCGGGGCTCACGCCCGGGGAGCGGGGCGGGCGGCCGGCCGGCGCGATGGACGCGAGCGCTCAGATGCTGATCACGCCGGAGACGGTTCCCCCCGGGCACACCCTCGTGCTGAGCACGCCGGCGGACGCGGCGGACATCCACGGGATCGGGTTCGGCGCCGTCGAGACGGCGAAGGTGCCGGCGTGCATCCCGGTCTACGCCGACCCCGCGAAGGCGCCCGTGCGCACGCCGGGCCCGGAGCGGGAGGCCGAGCACGCGGCCAAGCAGCGGGG